>NZ_JBSGET010000017.1:0-80142 GCF_053603035.1 Kitasatospora sp. NPDC004272
CTCCCACCCAGCCGGGGCCGCGTCCGCCAGCGCTCGTTCGAGGAGCCGGAGCGTACGCATGTGGAACAACGTCTGCGGACTCACGAAAACCAGGCGGCGGGAGCCGGGGCCTTCTGCCGGTCCGGGCGGCTCAGCCCAGGCGCAGCAGGCGGGCGCCGATGGACGCCGGGGCCAGGTCGGACTGCAGGGTCACCGGGACCTCCACGCGGCCCTCGCCCTCGCCCGCCGAGAGCGTGCCGACCTGGGTGCCGGCCGCCAGGGTGTGGGCGATCTTCCCGATCGGGGTCAGGGTGACGTGCGCGGTGACGCCGTTCCAGCCCGCGACGGTCAGGTCCTTGGTCGCGACCACCGGCACCTTGCCGCCCACGCCGTCGTCCACGTAGCCGACCACCTCCCCCTGCTTGGCCAGGGTCTGCCCGGCCAGCGCGGACTGGGCGGCCACGTTGATCCGGTCGCTCGGCGGCTGGGCGGCCCGCACCAGGCTCATCTCCTCCTTGGTCTGCGGCTGGCCCAGCGTCACGCCCAGGACCATCCGCGGCACGCCGCCGATCTCCTTGACCGCCGCCCACATCAGGCAGGACTGCGCGGGCGTGGACGAGCCGGTCTTCACCCCGATGTTGCCGTTCCGGCCGAGCAGCGCGTTGGTGTTGTAGACCCGCTGCCCGTTGAACCGGGTGTCCGGCTCGGCGACGATCTGCCGGAAGATCTCGATCTGCATGACCTTCTCGGCCAGCTTCAGCTGGTCCTTCGCGGTCGACTTGGTGTCGTTGTTGTACCCGGCCGGGTCCGCGTAGGTGGTGTTGGTCATGCCGAGCTGCGCGGCGGTGGAGTTCATCTTCTTCAGGAACTCCTCCTCGCTGCCCGCGTCCCAACGGGCCAGCAGCCGGGCCACGTTGTTGGCCGACGGCAGCATCAGCATCTCCAGCGCCTCGTACTCGGTGAGCTGCTGGCCCTCGGTCAGCGTCACCGTCGACTCGTCGCCGTTGCTGGACTCCTGGGCGGCCTGCTTGTCCACCGTGAGCGTCGGGCCGCTCTCCCCCTTCTTCAGGGGGTGCGCCTGCAGGATCAGGTACGCGTTCATCACCTTGGTGACGGACGCGATCGGCACCGGCTTCTCCTCCCCCGACGCCCCCAGGCTGCCCACGCCCAGCACCTCGGCCGCGGCCTGCCCCCGGGTCGGCCACGGGATGTTCGGCTGCTCCCCGGCGAAGGTGAACGAGTCCGCCAGCGAGAGCTCCGCCTGCGGCGTCGGCAGCGGACGCAGCAACTGCGCCGCCACCACCACGCCCAGCACGAACGCCACGAAGACGCCCCAGATCGTCACCCGCTTCAACGCCCGCCGCAGCGGCGAGACCGGACGGGCGCTCAGCGCCTTGAGCGCCTCCATCGCCTCGATGGTGCTCTCCGGCCCGGGCGGCGGCGCGGCGGGCGCGGGCGCGGACGCGGACGGGGGCACGGGCGGGGGCACGGAGGCCGCGAGGGCGGCGGGCACGGACGGGGCGATCGACAGCGGCTTGGTCTTGGCCGGGGCCGGAACGGGCTCGGTCCTGGCCTCGGGCGCGGCCCCGGACTCACCCTCGGGCGCGGCCCCGGCGGCGCTCCCGGGGGCGGCGGTCGCGCCCTCCTTGGGCAGCCGCAGCATCACGGTCGGCTCGGGGCGGCCCTTGTCGACCCGCAGCGTCATGGTCGGCTCGGGCTTGGCGGCGGGCGCGTCCGCCTTCTCCTCCGCCTTCTCCGCGTCCGCGTCCGTCTCGTCCGCGTCGGCGTCCGCGTCCTCGGTCCGGGCGGGCAGCCGCAGCATCATCGTCGCCTGCGGACCGGCCGGAACGTCCGCCGGCTCCGACTCTTCGGCGTCCTCGGCGTCCTCGTCCTCGTCGGCCTCGGCCTCGGCCTGGGGCAGGTCGGTCAGCCGGAGCATCATAGTCGGCTCGGGCTTGGCGGCCGGCGCGGCCGCCTTCTCCTCCGCCCCGTCCTCGTCCTCGTCCGCCTCGTCCTCGTCCGCGTCCTCGGCCTGGACGGGCAGCCGCAGCATCATCGTCGCCTGCGGGCCCGCCGGAACGTCCGCCGGCTCCGGTTCCGACTCCGGCCCGGCGTCCTCCGCCTCCGCCTCTGCCGTCGCGTCCTCGTCCGTGTCCTCGTCCGCGTCCGCGTCCGGCTCCCCGGCGGGCGTCTCGGATTCCGGTGCGTCCTCGTCCCGCGGAGTGGGACGGGGGGTGGTGAGGGCGGCGCTGGACTCGGGGAGGTCCGCGGGGAGGCGGAGGTCGGTGGTGCGGGTGTCCGCATCGCGGACGCGCAGGTGGACGGTGCCGCTGCCCGCGGCGCTCTCGCCGGGTTCGCGCGGGGTCTCCTCGGTCTCGGCCGACCGCGTCTCGCCGTCTCGCCGCTCGCTCTGCGGGGACTCGCCCACGTAACCCACTCCTCCTCGTCCGCCCGGCACCGCCGGTCCGATCACACAAGCTGGTTTTTTTCGGGTGGGTTCTCGACCCGGCCCGGCACCTGTACAGTCTCCGGCACTGAGCCCGCGAAGGCCCGTCGCACCCCACCCGACCGGCGGTTTTCGCGCACGGCACGCGTTCTTTCCCGCTGGGACGCGGAGCCGTCGGACAACGGTTCCAGCGTGCCCGGGCAAGGTCACGATTCGGAGGCGTACTCGACAAGCCTGTGTGAGAGGCGTCACCCTGTCATTCATCCACGCGGGGAGGCTTGGATGGGCAGAGGCCGTCGAACCATTCCTGAGGAGCTCTTGTTGCTCGCGCTGGACCCGGCCACGGGTACCACCGCGCAGCCGCAGACCCTCGACCTCGGACTTGCCGGGGCGCAGCTCGTCGAGCTGTCCCTGGCCGGAAGGATAGTCCCGGACGGGGACCGGATCGCCGTGGTGGTACCACGGCCGACCGGTGACCCGACCCTTGACCACGCACTGGAACTACTGCGCCGGCGCGGAAGCCCGGTGCGCGCCGCGCACTGGATCGGCGGTCCGCGGCTCGGCCTGCGGCAGACGTACCTGGCGCACCTGGAGCGGTGCGGCATGGTGACCGCGGTACCCGGCCAGGTGTGCGGGGTGCTGCCGACGACGCGCTACCAGGCATCGGACGACTGCACCAACGCGGCGATCAAGCAGCGGCTGGACACGGCGATCCGCACCGGCGTGCCGCCGGACCCGCGGACGGCGGCGCTGGCGGCGCTGGCGCACGCGGTCGGCCTGGGCAAGCACCTGTACCCGGGCAACGAGGGACGCTCCTCGCGCTCCCGGCTGCGGGACCTGATCAGGTACGACCCGCTGGGCGGGATGGTGGCCCACGCGGTGATGGACGTGCAGAACGGTCTGCCCGCCCAGCAGCAGCAGGGCAGGTCGGCGCCCGCGGGTTCGCGCGGTCCGGCCGGTCGTCCCGCCGCCGCGGGGCGCAGTGTGGCCAGTCGGGTGGGCGCGCGATGAGCGGCGCACGCCGTTAGCGTTCGGTTCGGCAGGAGGGCGGGCGGCCCGGTGCGATGCACCGGACCGGCCGCCCTTCGGCGTTCCGGGGCGCGTCCGCCGGGCACCGCCCGGGGCCGGACGGTCCGTCAGGGGGCGTCTAGCGCACCGGACCCCCTTTATCGGGTAGGCGCGCCGAATGCAAGCGGGCGAATCCCGATTGAGCTATTTTCAAACGATCTGTTCTACTGCGCTGCCGCGATTCCCGGGCACGAACCGCAGTTGAAGTGGCATGCTGCTCAGCGTCAGGGGGGTTGGTACCAATTACCGCACTGTTGCCCGTAGTAGGGCCGGAGGTCGATGTGTCCGCCAGCGTGAATCCGACGGTTCGCCGCCGTAGGCTCGGTGCCGAACTGCGGCGTCTGCGCGAGCTCAGGGGGATGACCGCCGAAGAGGTGGCCGGCCGCCTGATGGTCTCCCAGTCGAAGATCAGTCGGCTGGAGAACGGCCGCCGCTCGATCAGCCAGCGCGACGTGCGCGACCTGTGCGACGTCTACGAGGTCGAGGACGAGCGGGTCCGCGCCGGGCTGATGGAGATGGCCAAGGAGTCGCGCCAGCGCGGCTGGTGGCACGAGTTCGGGGACATCCCGTACAGCGTGTACATCGGCCTGGAGGCGGAGGCGTCCTCGATCCGGGCCTACGAGTCCTCGTTCGTGCCGGGGCTGCTGCAGACCCGCGAGTACGCGGAGGCCGTGGTGGCGGGCACCCAGCCGGACACCGACCCGACCGCGATCCGCCGCCGGGTGGACGTCCGGCTGAAGCGGCAGCACCGGATCCACGGCGAGGACCAGTTGGGCAGTCTGTGGGTCGTCATAGACGAGGCCGTGCTGCGCCGCCAGGTCGGCGGAAAGGCCGTGATGGCCGAGCAGTTGCGGCAACTCGTCGAGTTGGGCGAGCGGGCGAACATCAACCTGCAGGTGATCCCGTTCTCGCACGGCTCCCACCCCGGCATGACCGGGACATTCTCCTTGCTGGAGTTCCCGGAGTCAGCGGATTCCACGGTCGTCTACTTCGAAGGAGTGACGAGCGATCTCTACCTGGAGAAGGACGCCGACGTCCGCCGCTATACCAATCTCTACGACCACTTGAGGGCCGCGGCGCTGAGCGTCGTGGAGAGCCGGTCGATGATCATCGACATCGCAGAGGAGTTCATGAAATGAGCAAGGCCACCGAGAGCCTTACCTGGCGCAAGAGCAGCTACAGCGGGGGCAACGGCGCCTGCGTAGAGATCGCGCTGCCGGGTTCGGCCTCGATCGCGGTCCGGGACTCCAAGGACCCGAAGGGCCCGCAGTTGCGCTTCACCGGCGCGTCCTGGGCGGCGTTCGCCACGGCGGCCGGTGCGGGCCGCTTCGGCGAGGTCTGAGCCTTCCCACCGCCATGTGAGGGTGCCCGCCCCCGGCCCGAGACGAAGGTGCCCGCGCGGCGGGCACCTTCGCGTCCGGCACCTTCGCGTCCGGCACCTTCGCGTCCGGCGTCAGCTCCCGCTCGGCGCGGGGTAGCGGTCGGACCAGGCTCCGGTGCCGTGCAGTTCGGGGCCGTGCAGCAGTTCCAGCACCAGGTCGTCGGCGAGTTCCAGGATGGCGCCGCGGCCCTCGACCTCGGCCAGCAGTTCCGGCGGGAGGGCGGTCTCGCCGTGCAGGGCGCCCAGCAGGTTGCCGCAGATCGAACCGGTGGAGTCGCTGTCGCCGGAGTGGTTGACGGCCAGCAGCAGGCCGCTGCGGACGTCCTCGGCGACCAGCGCGCAGTACAGGCCGATGGCGAGCGCCTCCTCGGCCACCCAGCCCTCGCCGAGCTCCTCGACCCGCTCGGGGGACGGCGCCCCGGCCCGGACGGCGTCCAGCGCGGCGCGCAGCGCGGCGGTGGTCTCCTCGTGTCCGGCGCGCTCGGAGAGCAGGGCCAGCGCCAGGTGCACGCCCTCCTCCAGGGTGCCGCCGCGGGCCACCGCGTGGACGATCACCGCGAACGCCCCGGCGGACAGGTAGCCGGTGGGGTGGCCGTGGGTCAGCACCGAGCACTCGACGGCGAGCTGGAAGACCAGGGCCGGGTCCCAGGCGGTGAGCAGGCCGAACGGGGCGGCCCGCATCACGGTGCCGCAGCCCTTGGAGGCCGGGTTGCGCGGCTCCTCGACGGTGGGCAGCGGCCCGTTCTCGGTGCCGGCCAGGCCGGACAGGCAGGCCTGGCCGGGGGCGCGGCGGGCGTACAGCCACTCCTCGCGGCCGAGCCAGCCCAGGTCCTCGCGGCGCTCGTCCGGGCCCCAGGCCTGCTGGGTGGCGTACCAGCGCAGGTAGGCGCGGTGCACGTCGGACGGCGGGTGCCAGGCGCCGCCGTCGCGGCTGATGTGGGAGCGGATCAGGCCGTCGACGGTGAACAGGGTCATCTGGGTGTCGTCGGTGATCGCGCCGCGCCGCCCGTAGGCGGGGACGTAGCCGGTCACCCCGGCCTCGCCGTGCGCCGCGCGGATCTGGTCCAGCTGCTCGAACTCGATGCCGCCGCCGAGGGCGTCGCCGATCGCCCCGCCGAGCAGACAGCCCCGGACCCGGCTGCGGAAGTCCTGCTGCTGGGCGCGTGACCACAGAGGCATCACGAGGCGGAACCCTTTCGGTCGGTGGCACGGTCGGGCGCCCGGGGCGGGTGCTCGGGCAGTAGACGCACCTTATTCGAAGAGTCGCGCGAAAAGGCGGTCCGCACCGAACATCGATTCGTTCAGCCGTCCTTGGCCGGGCCGACATCCGCAGGTCACCGGGCACCTGGTCGGTGTGCCTACGGTCGGCGTCCATGAGCTCCCCCCGCACCCGGCTGATCGCCGCGGCCGCCCTCACCGCCGCGCTGACCGTCACCGTTCCCGCCCTCGCCACCCCCGCGCTCGCGGCCCCGTCCGCCAACTCGGCGCGGCACTCGGCGCACGCGATCCCGTTCACCGCCGCCACCGCCGTGCAGCGGGCCGACGGCAGCTTCGCCCTCAGCTGGACCGCCCCCGGCGCCCGGCACGTCACCGTGTACGCGGGCACCGACCCGGAGCACGTGGCGCACCGCCGGGCCGTCGCCTCCGGCGCGGGCAGCGCCACCGTGACCGTCTCCGGGCTCGGCGCGGCCGACCGCTGGTACTTCGAGCTGGTGCCGGACCGGGGCGCGCCGCTGGTCGTCGCCGACCGCTCGCTGCACCTGGCCTCCGCCCCCAACTTCCGCGACCTGGGCGGCTACCGGACCGCGGACGGCCGCTGGGTGAAGCTCGGGCAGGTGTACCGCTCGGACGACCTGTCCAAGCTGACCGACGAGGACCTGGCCAAGCTGCGCCGGCTGGGCGTCCGGACCGTCTTCGACCTGCGCACCCCGGCCGAGCGGCAGGCCGCCCCGGACCGGCTCCCGGCGGGCGCGAAGTCGATCGCCGCGAACGTGCTGGGCGCCGCCGACACCGGCCAGTTCGACGTCACCAGTCCGCAGGCCGCCGTCGACATGATGATCCTCGGCGAGCGGACCATGGTCTCCGCCGACAGCGCCCGCGCCGCCTACGCGCAGCTGCTGGGCGCCGCCGACGACCGCGGCGCGGTGCTGTTCCACTGCACCGCGGGCAAGGACCGCACCGGCTGGGGCGCGGCCGCCCTGCTCACCGCGCTCGGCGTGCCGCAGGAGACCGTGCGGGCCGACTACCTGGCGTCCAACACCTACCGGGCGCAGGCCAACGCGGCCGCCCTGGCCCAGCTGCCGCCCGCCTACCAGGCGGTGTACCAGCCGCTGCTGGACGTCCGCCCCGAGTACCTGGCCGCGGGCTTCGACGAGGTGCGGGCCCGTTACGGCAGCTTCGACGCCTACTTGAGGAAGGGCCTGGGCGTGGACGCGGAGCGGCTGCGCCGCAACCTGCTGGTCGGCTAGTCGGCCAGCGGCAGCAGCCGGGGCAGGTGCCCGTCGGAGGCCAGCGCGGCGGCGCGGCGCTCGGCGGGCACCTCGCCGTACAGGGTGGTGCGCTGCCGGGCCGGGCGGCCGGCCAGGGCGGCGATCGCCTCCAGGTCGCGGACCGACTTGTAGGAGCCCCAGGAGGAGCCCGCCATCCGGGAGATGGTCTCCTCCATCAGCGTGCCGCCGAGGTCGTTGGCGCCGCTGCGGAGCATCTCGGCGGCGCCCTCGGCGCCCAGCTTCACCCAGCTGGTCTGGATGTTGGTGATGTGCGGGTGCAGCAGCAGCCGGGCCATCGCGGTGACCGCCCGGTTGTCGCGGGCGGTCGGGCCGGGCCGGGCGATGCCCGCCAGGTAGACCGGCGCGTTGGTGTGCACGAACGGCAGCGTGACGAACTCGGTGAACCCGCCGGTGCGCTGCTGGAGCCCGGCAAGCAGCCGCAGGTGGCCGAGCCAGTGCCTCGGGGTGTCGACGTGGCCGTACATCATCGTCGAGGAGGAGCGGATGCCCAGCTCGTGCGCGGCGGTGACCACCTCGACCCAGGTCGCGGCGGGCAGCTTGCCCTTGGTGAGGATCCAGCGGACCTCGTCGTCGAGGATCTCCGCGGCGGTGCCGGGGATCGAGTCCAGTCCGGCCTCCTGCGCGGCGGCCAGCCAGTCGCGGACCGACAGGCCGGTGCGGGTGGCCCCGTTGACCACCTCCATCGGCGAGAAGGCGTGCACGTGGATGCCGGGCACCCGCTCCTTCACGGCCCGGGCGATGTCGAAGTACGCGGTGCCCGGCAGGTCCGGGTGGATGCCGCCCTGCATGCACACCTCGGTCGCGCCGACCTGCCACGCCTGCTCGGCCCGCTCGGCGACCTGCTCCAGCGAGAGGGTGTAGGCGTCGGCGTCGGTGCGGCGCTGGGCGAAGGCGCAGAACCGGCAGCCGGTGTAGCAGACGTTGGTGAAGTTGATGTTCCGGGTGACGCAGTAGGTGACGTCCTCGCCGACGGTGTCGCGGCGCAGTTCGTCGGCGATCCGGGTGAGCGCGTCCAGGGCGTCGCCGTCGGCGTGGAACAGGGCCAGGGCCTGGTCGTCGGTCAGCCGGGTCGGGTCGTCGGCGGCGGTGGAGAGCGCGGAGCGCACGTCCGCGTCGATCCGGCGGGGGGCGGGCAGCGCGGCCCGTTCGCGCAGCGACTCCCAGTCGCCGTAGACGTCGTCGAAGTCGGTGCGGCGGTCGCCGGTGCGGCCCTCGGTGTCGACGGTGCGGAACAGGTCGGTGCGGCCGCCGCCGGTCATCGGCTCGTCCGGCTCCTGCCAGGGCAGGCCGACCGGGGTCCGGCCCTCGACGGCCAGGCCGGTGGCCGGGTCGGCCAGCGCCCGGACGTGCGGCAGCAGGCGCGGGTCCAGCCAGGGCTCGCCGCGCTTGAGGTACTCGGGGTAGATCGTCAACCGCTCGCGCAGCGCGAACCCGGCGGCGGCGGTGCGTTCGGCCAGCTCTTCGACGTGCGGCCAGGGGCGTTCCGGGTTGACGTGGTCGGGCGTCAGCGGGGAGACGCCGCCCCAGTCGTCGATGCCCGCGCCGATCAGCAGCGCGTACTCCTCGTCCACCAGGTTCGGCGGGGCCTGGATCCGGGCGGACGGGCCGAGCACCAGCCGGGCCACCGCCACCGCCGCGGCCAGCTCGGACAGCTCGGCGTCCGGCATGGCGCGCATCGCGGTGTCCGGCTTGGCCCGGAAGTTCTGCACGATCACCTCCTGCACGCCCTGGTAGGCGCGGGAGACCGAGCGGATCGCCAGCAGCGACTCGGCCCGCTCCTCGTAGGTCTCGCCGATGCCGATCAGCACGCCGGTGGTGAACGGCACCGCGCTGCGCCCGGCGTCCTCCAGCACCCGCAGCCGGACGGCCGGCTCCTTGTCGGGCGAGCCGTGGTGCGGGCCGCCGGGCTCCGACCAGAGGCGGACGGCGGTGGTCTCCAGCATCATGCCCATCGACGGGGCGACCGGCTTGAGCCGCTGGAAGTCCGTCCAGGACAGCACGCCCGGGTTGAGGTGCGGCAGCAGCCCGGTCTCCTCCAGCACCCGCACGGCCATCGCCCGCACGTACGCCAGGGTGTCGTCGTAGCCGTGCGCGTCCAGCCACTCGCGGGCCTCCGGCCAGCGGGTCTCGGGGCGGTCGCCGAGCGTGAACAGGGCTTCCTTGCAGCCGAGTTCGGCGCCCTTGCGGGCGATGTCCAGCACCTCGTCCGGGGACAGGTACATCCCGTGCCCGTCCTTGCGGAGCTTCCCGGGGACGGTGGCGAAGGTGCAGTAGTGGCAGCGGTCCCGGCACAGCCGGGTGAGCGGGACGAACACCTTGCGCGAGTACGTGATGACGCCCGGGCGGCCCGCCTGCTCCAGGCCCGCGTCCCGGAGCCGGGCGGCGGTCGCGCACAGCTCGGCGAGGTCCGCGCCGCGGGCCTGCAGCAGCACCGCGCCCTCCGCCGCGTCCAGCGCCACGCCGTCCCTGGCCCGGCGCAGCGCCCGCCGCATCGCGGTCGCGGTCGGGGCGGCGGGCACGGACGCGGCCGGGGGCACGGACGGGGACTGAGGGCTCATGGGCCCGACCCTACGCGAGAGGCGTAGCCCCGTGGGACTACCCGACCCTGACGGCGTCTCAGGGTCGCCGCGCGCCGGATGCGACGCGAGGCGTACCCGGATCTGCTGCCCCCGGGCGACGCCCGCACGGCCCGGACGGCTTCTAATGGACGGTGACAGCGCACAGGCACTCGATCAGGGGGCGGTCATGGACCACGACTCCACCGCAGCACAGGACACGGCGCCGATCCGCATCGCACCGCCCGAGCCGACCGCGCCGGGCACCCGGCCCCCGAAGCGGCGCGCCGCCGTCCGGGTGGGCGTGCCGGTGGCCGTGGCCGCCGCCGTCGCCACCGGCATCGGCCTGGTGCCCGCGCTCGCCAGCGACGAGGCGCCCGACCTGCCCGCGATCAGCGCCCAGGACCTCGTCGCCAAGGCCCTCGCGGCGGACACCGACACCTTCTCCGGCACCGTCCGGATCAGCGCCGACCTCGGCCTGCCCACCGCCCTCACCGACGCCGCGGGCGGCTCCGGGCCGCTCGGGCGGCTGGCCCGCGGCGCCGGCGCGGAGGTCGGCGGCGCCGCCCCGCAGCTGAAGGCCGTCGAACTGCTCGGCGGCTCGCACACCCTGAGCGTCGCCGCGGACGGGCCCGACCGGCAGAAGGTCGTCCTGACGGGCGACGGCTCCGGGTACGAGCTCCTCCACGACGGCACCCAGCTGTGGGCCTACGACCGCGCCTCCCGGCAGGCGCTGCACTACACCGCCCCCGCGGCCGCCGGGCCCGAACGCCCCTCCGGGATCGACTCCTTCACCCCGCAGGAGGTCGCCGGGCGCTTCCTCGCGCAGTCCTCGGCGACCACCGACGTCACCGTCAGCGGCACCGAGCGGGTCGCCGGGCACGACGCGTACCGGCTCAGCGTCAAGCCGAAGCAGGCCGGCTCCACCATCCAGGAGGTGCGGATCTCGATCGACGCGGAGAAGGGCGTGCCGCTGGCCGTCCAGGTCCGCACGGTGGACGGCGCGACCGCGCTCGACGTCCGCTTCGGCACCCTCTCCTACGCCAAGCCCGACGCCGGGACGTTCCGGTTCGCCGCCCCCAAGGGCACCGAGGTCACCGAGGCCGGCGCCGACGCGTTCTCGGCCGGCCCGCTCTCCTCCGCCCTGCCCGAGCGCCCCGCCGCGAACGACGGCGGCGCCGCCGCGATCGGCGAGGGCTGGACCACGGTCCTGCACGGCGACGCGGGCGCCGACGCTGCGGGGGCCCTCGCCAAGTTCGCCGGCCGCCACGTCGACGGCGGCACCCTGGTCTCCACCCGCATCGTCAACGCCCTGGTCACCGACGACGGCCGGATCTACCTCGGCGCGGTCACCCCGGAGACGCTGCAGAAGGCCGCCCGCAACTGAGAACGGCGGGAGAGCCCCCGGTTTCGCTTCCCTCCGCTACCGGGCTTGCGTGGAGGCCGCCGCCAGGGCGAGGGCCGGGAGGTCGGCGGGGGGCACCAGGAAGAGCGGGGACCAGCTCGCGGTGACCAGGCGGACGCCCGCGGTCAGGCCGTGCAGGCGGGCCCGGTGGGAGTGGCGCAGTTCGACCCGGTCGAGGCGGTAGGGCGGGAGGAGGTCGACGGGTTCGCCCCCGGCGGGCTGCCAGCGGATCACCGCGGGGAGGCCGGGCGGCCGGACGATGCGCAGTTCCCCGCCCTGCGACCCGCAGGCTTCCCGTCGCACCGCGGGAACGCGGCGGAGCTGGGGCCGGGCGAGGTGCACCATCGGAGTTCCTCCCGCGCGCCGGGACAGCTGCGGCCGGGTCGCGCAGCACGGACGTTAGCAGTCCGGGAGTCCGGTTGAGGAGATCCCGAGGAGGCGTTCTTCACCGGTGCCGCGCCCCTGACCCGCCGGCCGTCCCCGGCCCTTGACGCGGGCTCGGGGCGGACGGTGGGATGGTGGGCCGCCGCGGACCGTTCGTCCGCCGTTCGCCCGCCCGTTCGTCCGACCCCGCTGGGAGTGCCGTGCCGATCCGCCGCCGCCGGGTGCTGCTGGGTGCCCTGGCCGCCCTGGGCACCACCGCGCTGGCCAGGTACGGGTCGGCGGCGGCGAGCCCGGCGGAGGGGCCCTCGGGCCTGCTGGAGGTCTCCACCGACTGGACGTCGGGGCCGGAGCGCAACGGCCTGCAGGCGCTGCTGGCGGCGTTGAAGGGCAGTGCCCCGAACGTCACCTTCGTCGCCGGGGACGGCTCCAACCCGTCCGGCACGGACCTCGCGGCGCGGCTGGCCGACGGCCCGCCCCCGGACAGCTTCCGGTGTTCCGGCGGCGCCGAACTCGCCGAGCTCGCAGCCCACTTGGAGCCACTGGACGCCCGGGCCGGGGCCCGCGGCTGGAGCTCGGCGCTGCCCGCGGCCCTGCTGCCCAGGCTGCGTCCGGGCGGGGCCCTGCTGGCCGTCGCGGCCGGGGCCCGGCGCACCAACCTGCTGTGGAGCAACCCGCAGGTGCTGGCCGGGGCCGGGGCCGGCGTCCCGCCCCGGGACGCCGCCGCGCTGCTGGACCGGCTGCGGCGGGTCGCCGCCACCGGCGCCGTCCCGCTCGCCGTCGGCGGCCCCGTCGAGGTGCTGCACCTGGCCGAGCACGCCCTGCTGGCCGCGCACGGCCCGGACGCCTTCACCGCCCTCTGGCAGCCCGGCGGCCCCTGGCGGGCGCCCGCCACCGGCGAGGCGCTGCGCACCCTGGACGCGCTGCTGGCGCTCGCCGCGCCGCCCGCCCCGGACGCGGACTGGACCGACGCGGCCCGGCTGCTCGGCACCGGCCGGGCCGGGTACCTGTTCACCGGGGACTGGGCGGACGGCTGGCTGCGCGAGGACCTCGGCCTGCGTCCGGGCACCGACTACGGCTGGAGCGCCGCCCCCGGCACCGAGGGCCTGTTCCAGTCCCGCGTCGACGCCTTCGCGCTGCCGCGCGGGGCCCGCAACCGCTCCGGCGCGCTGGCCTGGCTGGACGTGTGCGCCGGGCTCGACGGCCAGGTCGCGCTGAACGGCGCCCGCAGCGCCGTGCCCGCCCGCACCGACCTGGCCGACCCGACCCGGGCCCTGTTCGGCCCGTACGCCCGCTGGTCGCTGGACGAGTGGCGCACCCGCCGCCCGGTCGACTCGCTCACCCACGGCGGCCTGCTCGCCCCCCGCCGCCGGGCCGCCGCGGTGGCGGCCGCGCGCGAGTTCACCGGGCACCGCGACGGCACCCGGCTGGCCCGCGAGCTGGCCGCGCTCTGATCCCCGGCCCGGCGAGCGCTCGGCCGGCGACCGCTCAGCCGGCGACCGGGACGGGGACCGGCACCCGCCGGCGCTCGGCCCGGATCCGGCGCAGCGCGTCCGCGCTCAGCACCACCAGGGCCACCCAGACCAGGGCGAAGCCCGCCCAGCGGGCCGGGGCCATCGTCTCGTGGAACACCGCGACGCCGATCAGGAACTGCGACACCGGCGCCAGGTACTGCAGCAGCCCGAGCGTGGTCAGCGGCACCCGCAGCGCCGCCGCGCCGAAGCACATCAGCGGCACCGCCGTGATCACCCCGCTCAGCACCAGCAGCGCGCTGTGGCCCCAGCCGCCGGCGAGGAAGCTGCCCTCGCCGCGCAGGCCCAGGTAGACCAGGAACACCAGCGCGAACGGGAACATCACCGCGCTCTCCACCGCGAGGCTCTCCGCGCCGCCCAGGCCCACCTTCTTCTTGATCAGGCCGTAGGTGGCGAACGAGAACGCCAGGGCCAGCGCGATCCACGGCGGCCGGCCGTAGGCCACCGTCAGCACCAGGACGGCCCCGGCGCCCACGCCGACCGCCGCCCACTGGGCCGGGCGCAGCCGCTCGCGCAGCACCAGCACCCCGAAGGCGATCGTCACCAGCGGGTTGATGAAGTAGCCGAGGCTGGTCTCCACCACGTGCCCGGAGTTCACGCCCCAGATGTAGACGCCCCAGTTGATCGAGACGGTGACGGCGGCCAGCGCCAGCAGTGCCAGTCGGCGGGGCTGGCGCAGCAGCGGCCGCACCCACGCCCAGTGGCGGCGCACCAGCAGCATCGCGGCGACCGCGACCAGTGACCACACCATCCGGTTCGCCAGGATGTCGACCGCTCCGGCGGGCTCCAGCAGCGGCCAGAACAGCGGGAAGAGCCCCCACATCCCGTACGCCGCGAAGCCGTTCCAGAGTCCGACCCTGGCCTCCCGCGAACCCTCCGCCATGGCCTGCCCTTCACCCGCACGCTGTCGTGTCATCCGAAAGGTAGCGGCCCGCGCGCGGCGATGTCATCTCCTAATTCGGATATCGCTCCTGACATGGGGCGAAATGCCGGGGCCCGGGGGACGGTCGTCCCCCGGGCCCCGGCGCGGGGTGCTCGGCCCCGCTACGCCTCCACCGTCCAGGTGCTGGACCCGGCCAGCAGCCGGCCCAGGTCGCCGCGGCCGCGCTGCTCCTCGGCCCGGGCGAGCTGCTCGGTCATCAGGGTGTCGTAGACCGGGCGGGCCACGTCGCGCAGCACGCCGATCGGGGTGTGGTGCAGGGTGTCCGCGTCGGCCAGCCGGGTCAGCGCGAAGGCGGTGGCCGGGCTGGCCGCGTGGGCGTCGTGGACGATCGCGGTGCCCTCGGAGCGGGGGGCGATCCGCAGTTCGCCGTCCGCGTCGCGCACCACGTGCCGTTCGGCGCCGACCAGCACCGGCTGCCCGTGCTCCAGCCGGATCAGCGCCTCGTCGCGGGTGCCCGGCTCCTTGAGGACCTCGAAGGCGCCGTCGTTGAAGATGTTGCAGTTCTGGTAGATCTCCACCAGCGCGGTGCCCTCGTGCCGGGCGGCGGCCCGCAGCACCGACTGCAGGTGCTGCCGGTCGGAGTCGACGGTGCGGGCCACGAAGCCGGCCTCGGCGCCGATCGCCAGCGAGAGCGGGTTGAACGGGGCGTCCAGCGAGCCCATCGGCGTCGACTTGGTGATCTTGCCGACCTCGCTGGTGGGCGAGTACTGGCCCTTGGTCAGCCCGTAGATCCGGTTGTTGAACAGCAGGATCTTCAGGTTGACGTTGCGGCGCAGCGCGTGGATCAGGTGGTTGCCGCCGATCGAGAGCGCGTCGCCGTCACCGGTGACCACCCACACCGACAGGTCGGGGCGGGAGGCAGCCAGGCCGGTGGCGATCGCCGGGGCGCGGCCGTGGATCGAGTGCATCCCGTAGGTGTTCATGTAGTACGGGAAGCGCGAGGAGCAGCCGATCCCGGACACGAAGACGGTGTTCTCGCGCCGGATGCCCAGCTCCGGCATGAAGGACTGGACGGCCGCCAGGATCGCGTAGTCGCCGCAGCCCGGGCACCAGCGCACCTCCTGGTCGGTCTTGAAGTCCTTCGCGGACTGCGGGCCGTCCGCCTTGGGGACCAGGCGCAGGGCGGGGAAGTCGGTCATCGGGTCTCCTCCGCGTCGAGGCTGCCGAGCGCGGCGTGCAGCACGTCGGCGAGTTGGGCGGCCTTGAACGGCAGGCCGCGGACCTGGTTGTAGGACTGGGCGTCGACGAGGTACTTGGCGCGCAGCAGCAGGGCGAGCTGGCCGAGGTTCATCTCGGGGACGATCACCCGCTCGTAGCGTTCCAGCACCGCACCGAGGTTGGCCGGGAACGGGTTGAGGTGGCGCAGGTGGGCCTGGGCGACCCGGCCGCCGTCGGCCCGGACCCGGCGCACCGCGGCGGTGATCGGGCCGTAGGTGGAGCCCCAGCCGAGCACCAGGACGCGGGCCGCGCCGCTCGGGTCGTCGACCTCGACGTCGGGGACGGAGATGTTGTCGACCTTGGCCTGCCGGGTGCGCACCATAAAGTCGTGGTTGGCCGGGTCGTAGGAGATGTTGCCGGTGCCGTCCTGCTTCTCGATGCCGCCGATCCGGTGCTCCAGGCCCGGCGTGCCGGGCACCGCCCACGGGCGGGCCAGCGTGTGCGGGTCGCGCTGGTAGGGGCGGAAGCTGCCGTCCGGGCCGTTCGGCTCGGTGGCGAACTCGACTCGCAGGTCCGGGAGTTCGTCGACCTCCGGGAGCTTCCACGGCTCGGAGCCGTTGGCCAGGTAGCCGTCCGAGAGCAGGAACACCGGGGTGCGGTAGGTGAGCGCGATCCGGGCCGCGTCCAGTGCCGCGTCGAAGCACTCGGCGGGCGTCGCGGGCGCCACGATCGGCACCGGGGCCTCGCCGTTGCGGCCGAACATCGCCTGCAGCAGGTCGGCCTGCTCGGTCTTGGTCGGCAGGCCGGTGGACGGGCCGCCGCGCTGGATGTCGACCACCAGCAGCGGCAGTTCCAGCGACACCGCCAGGCCGATGGTCTCCGACTTCAGCGCCACGCCCGGGCCGGAGGTGGTGGTCACGCCCAGCGCGCCGCCGAACGCCGCGCCCAGTGCCGCGCCGATGCCGGCGATCTCGTCCTCGGCCTGGAAGGTCCGGACGCCGAAGTCCTTGTGCTTGGACAGCTCGTGCAGGATGTCCGAGGCCGGGGTGATCGGGTACGAGCCGAGGAACACCGGCAGGCCGGAGCGCTCCCCCGCGGCGACCAGGCCGTAGGAGAGCGCCAGGTTGCCGGAGATGTTGCGGTAGGTGCCGGGGGCGAGCTTGGCGGGCGGCACCTCGTAGGAGACCGCGAAGTCCTCGGTGGTCTCGCCGAAGTTCCAACCGGCCCGGAACGCCGCCACGTTGGCCTCGGCGATCTCCGGCTTCTTGGCGAACTTCTGCCGCAGGAACAGCTCGGTGCCGTGGGTGGGCCGGTGGTACAGCCAGGACAGCAGGCCGAGCGCGAACATGTTCTTCGCCCGCTCGGCGTCCTTGCGGGCCAGGCCGCTCTCCTTGAGCGCCTCCAGGGTCAGCGTGGTCAGCGGCACCGGGTGCAGCCGGAACGCCTCCAGCGAGCCGTCCTCCAGCGGGGAGGCGGCGTAGCCGACCTTCGCCAGCGCCCGCTTGGTGAACTCGTCGGTGTTGACGATGATCTCCGCGCCGGCCGGCAGGTCCGTCAGGTTGGCCTTCAGCGCCGCCGGGTTCATCGCCACCAGCACGTCGGGCGCGTCGCCCGGGGTGAGGATGTCGTGGTCGGCGAAGTGCAGCTGGAAGCTGGAGACGCCCGGCAGGGTGCCTGCGGGGGCCCGGATCTCGGCCGGGAAGTTCGGCAGCGTGGAGAGGTCGTTGCCGAACGCCGCCGTCTCCGAGGTGAACCGGTCGCCGGTGAGCTGCATGCCGTCGCCCGAGTCCCCCGCGAAGCGGATGATCACCCGGTCCAGCCGCCGGATCGGCTTGGCCGCCCGTCCGGACGCCGGCCCGGACGCCGGCCGGGCCGGCACGGCCGGGCCGTCGCCGTCCGAGCCGTCCACTGCTTCTGACTGATCGACCTGACTGGTCACTGCCGCGGACCTCCTGTCGGGGAGCCAGCAGCGGGCGTGAGCCGGTGTGCCCCCGTCCGCCTGGTGCACCGAGGGCATCCTAAGCGGGCGGGGCACGGCTGGAGGGGAACTCGCGCAGAGCGTTCCGGCGGCCGGGGCGGGGTCAGGACTCCAGGTAGGCGAGGACCGCGAGAACCCGCCGGTGATCGCCCTGGCTCTGGCTCAAACCCAATTTCTGGAAGATGTTCGACACGTGCTTCTCGACCGCCCCGTCCGACACCACCAGTTGCTTGGCGATCGCCGCGTTGGTCCGGCCCTCCGCCATCAGCCCCAGCACCTCGCGCTCACGGGGCGTCAGACCGGCCAGCGTGTCGACCTGGCGGCTGCGGCTGAGCAGTTGCTGCACCACCTCCGGGTCGAGCGCGGTGCCGCCGTCGGCGACCCGGGCCACCGCGTCGACGAACTCGCGAACCTCGGCCACCCGGTCCTTGAGCAGGTAGCCCACCCCGCGGGTGGAGCCGGCCAGCAGTTCGCTCGCGTACTGCTCCTCGACGTGTTGGGAGAGCACCAGCACCCCCAACCGCGGGTAGCGGCCGCGCAGTTCCACGCAGGCCCGGACGCCCTCGTCGGTGTGCGTCGGCGGCATCCGGACGTCCGCCACGACGACGTCGGGCAGGGCGCCCGCGCCGTGCAGCTCGTCGATCGTCCGCACCAGGGCGGCGCCGTCCCCGACCCCCGCCACGACCTCCATCCCACGGTCCGTCAGCAGCCGTGTCAGCCCCTCCCGGAGCAGCACGGAGTCCTCGGCGATCACCACGCGCAACATGGCACAGACCCTAGCGCGCGCCGGACCGGGAGCCGGACCGCGGCCGCTACATGGTGCGGATCGCCACCGTGTCGCAGAGCTCCTGCAGGGCGGCCTTCGCCGGGCAGTCGGGCAGCGGGTCGAGCAGCGCCCGGGCCTCCTCGGCGTAGCGCAGCGTGTCGCGGCGGGCCCGCTCCAGCGCCGGGTGGCGGCGCAGCAGGCGCAGCGCCTCGGCGTGCGCGGCGTCGTCGGCGGCCAGGTCGGTGTCGAGCAGTTCGCGCAGCCGGGCGTCCTCGGGGTCCGCCGGGTCGGCGGGCAGCTGGCGCAGCACCAGCACCGGCAGGGTGGGGACGCCCTCGCGCAGGTCGGTGCCGGGGGTCTTGCCGGACTCGTGGCCGTCGCTGGCGACGTCCAGGACGTCGTCGGCGAGCTGGAAGGCGGTGCCGATCCGCTCGCCGTACTGGGTGAGCAGGTCGACGATCCAGCGCTCGGCGCCGGCCATCAGGGCGCCGAAGCGGCAGGCCACCGCGATCAGCGAGCCGGTCTTGCCGGAGATGACGTCCAGGTAGTGGTGCAGCGGGTCGTCCTCGGGGCGCGGCCCGGCGGTCTCCAGGATCTGGCCGGTGACCAGGCGCTCGAAGGCGTCGGACTGGATCCGGACGGCCTCGGTGCCGAGGTCGGAGAGCACCTGCGAGGCGCGGGAGAACAGGAAGTCGCCGGTGAGGATGGCCACCGAGTTGTCCCACCGGCTGTTGGCGCTGGGCGCGCCGCGCCGCACCGGGGCCTCGTCCATCACGTCGTCGTGGTACAGCGTCGCGAGGTGGGTCAGCTCGACCACCACCGCGGAGGGCACCACGCCGGGCGCCGCGGGGTCGCCGAACTGCGCGGCGAGCATCACCAGCAGCGGCCGGAACCGCTTGCCCCCGGCCTCGATCAGGTGGCTGGCGGTCACCGTGATGAAGGGCACGTCGCTCTTGACGGCCTCGATCAGGGCGGCCTCCACGGCCTCCATCCCCGCCTGGACGTCACGGGTCAGATCGCGGTCCTGCACGCTCAGCCCGAAGGGCCCCACGACGGTCACGCTGACCACTCCTGTCCCTGGTCGATCCAGCGGGCCGGTCCCTCAGCCTCGCCGATGCACATACAAGGCAGCGTATCCGGTCCGGAGTGGATCACTGCACGGGCATGGGCCCGACTTCCCTGGTGGCGGGAGGTGGGCCGTGGGCGATCCCGGCCGCACCGCTCCACGGCTCCGGCCCCCGCCCGGTGCGGGCGGGGGCCGGAGCCGGTCGGAGCCGGTCGGAGCGGGTTCAGCGGGTGAAGAGGGCGGCCTTGGAGGCCAGGTCGAGGAAGTACTGCGGGAGCAGGCCCAGACCCAGGGTGACCAGCACGCCCACGCCGATCGCGGTCGCGGTGAGCGGGCTGGGCACGGCCACCGCGGGCCCGGAGGGCTGCGGGTCGGAGAAGAACATCAGCACGATGACCCTGATGTAGAAGAACGCGGCCACCGCCGAGGACAGCACGCCGACGATGACCAGCGGGGTGGCCCCGCCCTCGGCCGCGGCCTGGAAGACCGCGAACTTGCCGGTGAACCCGGAGGTCAGCGGAATGCCCGCGAAGGCCAGCAGGAACAGCGCGAACACCGCCGCCAGCAGCGGCGAACGGCGGCCCAGACCGGCCCAGTTGGACAGGTGGGTGGCCTCGCCCTTGGAGTCCCGCACCAGGGTGACCACGGCGAACGCGCCGAGCGTCACGAAGGAGTAGGCCAGCAGGTAGAACAGCACCGCCGCCACGCCGCGCCGGTCGGTGGCGATCAGGCCGGTCAGGATGAAGCCGGCGTGCGCGACCGAGGAGTACGCAAGCAGCCGCTTCACGTCCTGCTGGGTGATCGCCAGGATCGCGCCGACCGCCATGGTGAGGATCGCCACACCCCACATCACGGGCCGCCAGTCCCAGCGCACGCCGGGGAAGGCCACGTAGAACAGCCGCAGCAGGGCGCCGAACGCGGCGGTCTTGGTGGCGGCCGCCATGAAGCCGGTGACCGGCGTCGGGGCGCCCTGGTAGACGTCCGGCGTCCAGGAGTGGAACGGCACCGCGCCGACCTTGAACAGCAGGCCGACGGCCAGCATGGCCAGGCCGATCAGCAGCAGCGCGTCGTTCTGGGTGGTGACGGCCAGCGCCGGGGTGACCTGGGAGACCCCGGAGACCACGTCGGCGATCTCGCCGAACTGCAGCGAGCCCGCGTAGCCGTACACCAGGGCGGTGCCGAACAGGAAGAACGCCGAGGCGAACGCGCCGAGCAGGAAGTACTTGACGGCCGCCTCCTGCGAGATCAGCCGGCGGCGCCGGGCGAGCGCGCACATCAGGTACAGCGGGAGGGAGAGCACCTCCAGCGCCACGAACATGGTCAGCAGGTCGTTCGCGGCCGGGAAGAGCAGCATGCCGCCGACCGCGAACAGGGTCAGCGGGTAGATCTCGGTGGTGCGCAGGCCCTCGCGGACCGCGTCGCGCTCCTGCTCGCCCCCGGGGACGGCCGCGGCCTGGGCGGCGAACGCGTCCACCCGGTGCCCGTTGATCCGCGGCTCCAGCCGGCCCTCCGCGTAGGTGAGCACGGCCAGCACCGCGGTCAGCAGGATCACGCCCTGCAGGAACAGCGCGGGGCCGTCGATGGCGACCGCGCCCATCGCCAGCAGGCCGGACTTGGTGGTGGCGTGGCCCTGGGCGGCCAGCACCAGCACGGCCGCGAAGGCGCCGCCCAGGCCCAGCAGCGACACCCCCAACTGGGCCGAGGCGCGGGCCCGGCGGGGCAGGAACGCCTCCAGCAGCACGCCGACCAGGGCGGCGCCGAACACCACCAGCATCGGCGAGAGCTGCCCGTACTCGATGTGCGGGGCGGGGATGCTCGGGCCGCTGCCGTTGGCGGCGGCCAGCGCGTGGACGGGCATCACTTCTGCTCACCTCCGTTGGTGGCGGCGACCGGGTGGGCCGGCGCGGGGTCGGTGCGGTGGACCTGGCTGAGGGTGTCGTTCACGGCCGGGTTCACCAGGTCGGTGAGCGGCTTCGGGTAGACGCCGAGCAGCAGGGTCAGGGCCACCAGCGGGGCGACGACGGCCAGTTCGCGGGCCTTCAGGTCCTTGACGCCCTCGACGCCGGCCTTGACCGGGCCGGTCATGGTGCGCTGGTACAGCAGCAGCGCGTACAGCGCGGCCAGCACGATGCCGAAGGTCGCCACGATCCCGATCGCCGGGTAGCGGCTGAAGGTGCCGACCAGGACCAGGAACTCGCTGACGAACGGGGCCATGCCGGGCAGCGACAGCGTCGCCAGGCCGCCGATCAGGAAGGTGCCGGCCAGCACCGGGGCGACCTTCTGCACGCCGCCGTAGTCGGCGATCAGCCGGGAGCCGCGGCGGGAGATCAGGAAGCCCGCCACCAGCATCCACGCGGCGGTGGAGATGCCGTGGTTGACCATGTAGAGCGTGGCGCCGGACTGGCCCTGGCTGGTCATCGCGAAGACGCCCAGGATGATGAACCCGAAGTGCGAGATGGACGCGTAGGCGACCAGCCGCTTGATGTCCTTCTGGCCGATCGCGACCAGCGCGCCGTAGACGATGCCGACCAGCGCCAGCACCATGATCACCGGAGCGAAGGTCTTCGACGCGTCCGGGAACAGGCCCAGGCAGAACCGCAGCATCGCGAAGGTGCCGACCTTGTCGACCACCGCGGTGATCAGCACGGCCGTCCCGGCGGTGGACTCGCCCATCGCGTTCGGCAGCCAGGTGTGCAGCGGCCACATCGGGGCCTTCACCGCGAAGGCGAAGAAGAAGCCGAGGAACAGCGCCCGCTGCGCGTTCGGGTCGATCACCAGCTTGCCGGAGGAGATCGCGTCGGTCAGCGCGGTCAGGCTGAACGTCGCCTGCCCCTGGTCGGCGGCCACCACGTACAGGCCGATCACGGCGGCCAGCATGACCAGGCCGCCGAGCAGGTTGTACAGCAGAAACTTGACGGCCGCGTAGGAGCGCTGGCGGTCCGAGTCGGGGCCGCCGGCCCGGTCGCCGAAGCCGCCGATCAGGAAGTACATCGGGATCAGCATGGCTTCGAAGAACACGTAGAACACAAAGACGTCGGTGGCCAGGAAGGACACCAGCACCATCGCCTCGACGGCCAGGATCAGCGCGAAGAACGCCTGGGTGCGCCGCTTGGACTCGAACGAGCCCTCCGGGGTGGAAGGGTCCGCGTCGTGCCAGCCGGCCAGCATCACCAGCGGCACCAGCACGGCGGTCAGCAGCACCAGGGCGGTGCCGATGCCGTCCGCGCCCAGCGAGAAGCTGATCCCGAAGGAGCGGATCCAGGAGTGGGACTCGGTCAGCTGGTAGCGGTCGCCGCCGGTCTCGAAGGAGGCGGCGATCGCGGCGGCCAGGCCGAGGGTGAGGACGGAGACCGCCAGCGCGACGGTCTTGGCGGTGCGCCGCCGGGACTCGGTGGTCCCGGCCGGGAGGGCGGCGGTGAGCACCGCTCCGGCGGCCGGGACGGCACAGGTGGCGGAGAGGAGGTAGCTCATCAGACCGACCTCATCAGGAGAGTGGAGGCGACCAGCACCAGCGTGCCGCCGAACATGGAGAGCGCGTACGTGCGGACGTAGCCGGTCTGGATCCGGCGCAGCCGACCGGAGATCCCGCCGATCGCCGCGGCCAGGCCGTTGACGAAGCCGTCCAGGCCCCGGCTGTCGAACCAGACCAGGGTGGCGGCCAGCGCGGTGCCGGGACGGACCAGGACGGCGTGGTTGAAGTCGTCCTGCAGCAGGTCGCGGCGGGCGGCCCGGGTGAGCAGCGAGCCGACCGGCGCCTTGACCGGGACGGGGCTGCGTCCGTACATCTGCCAGGCCAGGGCGGCGCCCGCCAGCATGCAGACGGTGGCGAGGCCGGTGACGGTCCACGGGCTCAGCGGGGAGTCGCCCTCGGCGTGGCCGGTGACCGGCTCCAGCCAGTGCAGGAAGGAGCTGCCGTAGACGAACAGGCCGCCGGCGAAGACCGAGCCGAAGGCCAGCACGATCATCGGGACGGTCATCGACTTCGGGGACTCGTGCGGGTGCGGGTCGTTGCCCTCAGCGTCGGGCTGCCAGCGCTTCTCGCCGAAGAAGGTCAGCACCATCACCCGGGTCATGTAGAACGCGGTGATCGCGGCGCCGAGCAGGGCGCACAGGCCGAGGATCCAGCCCTCGGTGCCGCCCTTGGCGAACGCCGCCTCGATGATCTTGTCCTTGGAGAAGAAGCCGGACAGGCCCGGGAAGCCGATGATCGCCAGGTAGCCGAGGCCGAAGGTGGCGAAGGTGACCGGCATGTACTTCCGCAGGCCGCCGTAGTGCCGCATGTTCACCTCGTCGTTCATGCCGTGCATGACCGACCCGGCGCCGAGGAACATCCCGGCCTTGAAGAAGCCGTGGGTGACCAGGTGCATGATCGCGAAGGCGTAGCCGATCGGGCCCAGGCCCGCCGCCATGATCATGTAGCCGATCTGCGACATGGTCGACCCGGCCAGCGCCTTCTTGATGTCGTCCTTGGCGCAACCGACGACCGCACCGAACAGCAGCGTCACCGCACCGACCACCACCACGGCGGTCTGCGCGTCCGGCGCCAGGTTGAAGATCGCGCCGGAGCGGACGATCAGGTAGACGCCCGCGGTGACCATGGTGGCCGCGTGGATCAGGGCCGAGACCGGAGTCGGGCCCTCCATCGCGTCGCCCAGCCAGGACTGCAGCGGCACCTGCGCCGACTTGCCGCAGGCCGCCAGCAGCAGCATCAGGCCGATCGCGGTGAGCTTGCCCTCACTCGCGTCGCCCGCGGTGGCGAACACCGGCCGGAAGGCGAAGGACCCGAACTCGACGAACATCAGCATGATCGCGATGGACAGGCCCATGTCGCCGACCCGGTTGACGATGAACGCCTTCTTGGCGGCCGTCGCGGCGCTCGGCTTGTGCTGCCAGAACCCGATCAGCAGGAAGGACGCGAGGCCCACGCCCTCCCAACCGACGTACAGCAGCAGGTAGTTGTCGGCCAGCACCAGCACCAGCATGGCGGCCAGGAACAGGTTCAGGTAGGCGAAGAAGCGGCGGCGGCGCTCGTCGTGCGCCATGTAGCCCACCGAGTACAGGTGGATCAGCGTGCCGACGCCGGTGATCAGCAGCACGAAGGTGATCGAGAGCTGGTCGAGCTGGAAGGCCACATCGGCCTGGAAGCCGTCCACCGGGATCCAGCTGAACAGCCGCTCGGTGACGGCGCGCTGCTCGGCCTCCCGGCCGAGCATGTCCGCGAACAGGGCCAGGCCGAAGGCGAAGGAGAGCGCGGCCAGGGCCGTCGCGATCCAGTGCCCGAACCGGTCCAGGGCGCGGCCGCCGAGCAGCAGCAGGGCAGCGCCGGCCAGCGGCGCCGCGACCAGCAGCGGAATGAGAGAGTTCACTGAAGGGCCCTCCGCTACAGCTTCATCAGGTTGCTGTCGTCGACCGAAGCGGAGTGCCTGGTCCGGAAGATGGAGACGATGATGGCGAGGCCGACCACGACCTCGGCCGCCGCGACCACCATGGTGAAGAACGCGAGGACCTGGCCGTCCAGGTTGCCGTGCATCCGGGAGAAGGTGACCAGCGCCAGGTTGGAGGCGTTCAGCATCAGCTCCACGCACATGAACAGCACGATCGCGTTGCGCCGCAGCAGCACCCCGGAGGCGCCGATGGTGAACAGCAGCGCGGCGAGGTACAGGTAGTTGGCCGGGTTCACTCCGCCCCCTCCTCGTCCTGGTCCTTGGTCGGCACGGTCTCCAGCGCCCGGCGCGGACCGGTGACCCGCGGGCGGGCGGAGGACGGGCGGCCCAGCCAGTCGGCCGTGCTCTCCTCCAGCTCGGCCATCCGCTTCAGCATCTCCTGGCTGACGTCGCGGACCTGGCCGCGCTCGCGCAGGGTGCCCATCACCGAGTCCTCGGCGACGGTGCCGTCCGGCAGCAGCGCCGGGACGTCCACCGCGTTGTGCCGGGCGTACACGCCGGGGGCGGGCAGCGGCGGCACCTGGATGTTGTCCTTGACCCGCCGCTCGGCCAGCTGGCGCTGGGTCAGCGGGGCGCGGACCTTCTCGCGGTGGGTCAGCACCATCGCGCCGACCGCCGCGGTGATCAGCAGCGCGCTGGTCAGCTCGAACGCCCACACGTACTTGGTGAACAGCAGCCGGGCCAGGCCCTGCACGTTGCCCTCGGCGTTCGCCCCGGACAGGCCGGTGAAGTTCCGCAGGTGCGCGTTGGCCAGGCCGGCGATCAGCAGCATGCCGAAGCCGAGCCCGCAGAGCACCGCGGCGATCCGCTGGCCCTTCAGGTGCTCCTTCAGCGAGTCGGCCGCCGAGACGCCGACCAGCATCACCACGAACAGGAACAGCATCATGATCGCGCCGGTGTACACCACGATCTGCACCACGCCCAGGAACACCGCGCCCTGCGCCAGGTAGCAGACCGCCAGCGCGAGCATGGTGGCCGCCAGGCAGAGCGCCGAGTGCACGGCCTTCTTCATCAGCAGCATGCCGAGCGCGCCGCCGACCGCGATCACGGCCAGCACCCAGAACTGCACGGCCTCGCCGGTGGAGGTCATGACTGCTCCTCCTTCTCGCGGTCCTGCCGCTCCTGCTGGACGGTGCCGGGCGCCGCGCCGGTGATCTCGCCCCGGTAGTAGGCGCCCTCGTCGGCGCCCGGGAAGATCGAGTGCGGCGAGTCGACCATGCCCTCGGTCAGCCCGACCAGCAGCTGCTCCTTGGTGAAGATCAGGTCCTGCCGGGAGGAGTCCGCGAGCTCGTACTCGTTGGTCATGGTCAGCGCCCGGGTCGGGCACGCCTCGACGCACAGCCCGCACAGGATGCAGCGGGCGTAGTTGATCTGGTAGACCGCGCCGTACCGCTCACCGGGCGAGTAGCGCTCCTCGTCCCGGTTGTCGGCGCCCTCGACGTAGATCGCGTCGGCCGGACAGGCCCAGGCGCACAGCTCGCAGCCGACGCACTTCTCCAGGCCGTCCGGGTGCCGGTTCAGCTGGTGGCGGCCGTGGAAGCGCGGAGCGGTGGGCTTCTTGTACTCCGGGTACTGCTCGGTGAGCCGCTTCTTGAACATGGCCTTGAAGGTCACGCCGAAGCCGGCGGCCGGCCCGAGGATCGACTTCTCTGACGGTTCGTCAGGCATCTCGGATCAGCTCCCTTCGGAATGGTCGGCCCCGTTGAGGGCGTCCTGGAGTTGCGGGGTCCGGCGGCGGCGGCGCGGCACCGGCGGCAGTTCCTGCCCGGGCAGCGGCGGCACGGGGTAGCCGCCCGCCATCGGGTCGAACGCGGGCTCCGGCTCCGGAGCGGGCGCGGGCTTCTTCCGCAGCAGGTCGACCACCAGCGCGACCAGCAGCACCGCCGCCAGCGGCGCGCCCACGTACAGCACCACCTTGGCGAAGTCGTAGCCCTCGTTGCGCAGCGCCCGCACGGTGGCGACCATCACCAACCACACCAGCGAGACCGGGATCAGGATCTTCCAGCCGAGCTTCATGAACTGGTCGTAGCGCAGCCGGGGCAGGGTGCCGCGCAGCCAGATGAAGAAGAACAGCAGCAGCTGGATCTTCAGCACGATCCACAGCATCGGCCACCAGCCGTGGTTCGCCCCCTCCCAGAAGGTGGAGACCGGCCACGGGGCGCGCCAGCCGCCCAGGAACAGCGTGGAGGCGACCGCCGAGACGGTGACCATGTTGACGTACTCGGCCAGCATGAACATCGCGAACTTCAGCGAGGAGTACTCGGTGTTGAAGCCGCCGACCAGCTCGCCCTCGGCCTCCGGGAGGTCGAACGGGGCCCGGTTGGTCTCGCCGACCATCGCGATGATGTAGACGATGAACGACACCGGCAGCAGCACCGCGAACCAGGTCGGCTGCTGCGAGGAGACGATCTCCGAGGTCGACATCGAGCCCGAGTAGATGAACACCGCCGCGAACGACAGGCCCATCGCGATCTCGTAGCTGATCATCTGCGCGGAGGAGCGGATGCCGCCCAGCAGCGGGTACGTCGAGCCGGACGACCAGCCCGCCAGCACGATGCCGTAGATGCCCACCGAGGCGGTGGCCAGGATGTACAGCAGCGCGATCGGCAGGTCGGTGAGCTGCAGCGGCGTCCGGGTGCCGAAGATCGACACCTGGTTGTCGGCCGGGCCGAACGGGATCACCGCGAACGACATGAACGCGGGGATCGCCGCGACGATCGGCGCCAGCACGTAGACCGCCTTGTCGGCGCCCTTGACCACCAGGTCTTCTTTCAGCGCCAGCTTCACGCCGTCGGCCAGCGACTGCAGCAGGCCCCACGGGCCGTGCCGGTTCGGGCCGATCCGCAGCTGCATCCAGGCGACCACCTTGCGTTCCCAGACGATGGCGATCAGCACCGTCAGGACCAGGAACGCGAAGCAGAACACCGCCTTCAGCAGCACCAGCCACCACGGGTCGCGGCCGAAGAAGCCGAGCGTGTCGGCGGCGGCGAGGGGGGTGGCCGCGAGGGGTGCGGCAAGGACGCTCATGACTCCTCCGCCGGGGCGATGGTGACCAGGTGGCCGACCGTGGTGCCGAGCGTGCGGTGCGCGCCGCCGTCCGGCGTCGAGTTGAGCGGCAGCCAGACCGTGCGGTCCGGCATCGCGTCGGTGACCTGCAGCGGCAGGGTCAGCGACCCGGCCGGGCCGGTGACCCGCAGCGCGCCGCCGGCCGGGTCCGCGCCGATCTCGGCGGCGGTGGCGGCGGACAGCCGGGCCACGGCGGCGTGCCGGGTGCCGGCCAGGTGCTCGTCGCCCTCCTGCAGGGTGCCGTTGTCCAGCAGCATCCGGTGCCCGGCCAGCACGGCCTGCCCGGTGACCGGGCGGGGCAGCGCGGCAGGGTGGGCGGCCGGCGCGGCCGGGCGGTCGCCCGTCCACGGGGCGAACCGGTCCAGCTCCAGCCGGGCCGCGCGGACGTCGGGCAGGCCGATCGGCCGCCCCAGCGCGTCCCCGACCATGTTCAGCACCCGGACGTCGGCGTGCAGGTGGCGCTGCATCAACTGGTCGGGCTTGAGCGCCGGTTCGAACATCCGGACCCGGCCCTCCCAGTCCAGGAAGGTGCCGGCCTTCTCGGCGACCGCCGCGACCGGCAGCACCACGTCGGCGCGCTCGGTGACCGCGGACGGGCGCAGCTCCAGCGAGAGCACGAAGCCGACCCGGGCCAGCGCCTCGTCGGCGAGCGCCGGGTCCGGCAGGTCGTCCAGGCCGACGCCGCCGAGCACCAGCGCGTCCAGGTCGCCCGCCGCGGCGGCGGCCAGGATCTGGCCGGTGTCGCGGCCGGGCCGGGCGGGCAGTTCGGCGACGCCCCAGTGCGCGGCGGCCTCGGCCCGGGCGGCGGGCACCGCGACGGACCGGCCGCCGGGCAGCAGCCCGGGCAGCGCGCCCGCCTCGACGGCGCCGCGCTCACCGGCCCGGCGCGGCACCCAGGCGAGCTTCGCCCCGGTGACGTGCGCCAGGCGCAGCGCGGCGGTCAGGCCACCGGCGGTCTGCGCGAGCCGTTCGCCGACCAGCACCACGGCGCCCGGCGAGCGCAGCGCGTCGGCGCAGCGCCCGGCGTCGTCGGCGAGGACCTCCTCGCCGGCCAGCGCGCCGAGCCACTCGGTCTCGGTGCCGGGGGCGGCGGGCAGCAGCGCGCCGTGCAGCTTGGCCAGGCCGCGGGTGGCGTGCGAGGCGATCGAGAAGACCCGCAGTCCGGCGGCCCGGTTGGCCTTGCGCAGCCGCAGGAAGACGATCGGCGCCTCCTCCTCGGCCTCCAGGCCGACCAGCAGCACGGCCGGGGCGGCTTCGAGGTCCCGGTAGCTCACGGAAGGACCGTCCAGGTCGACCCCGCTGCCCGCGACGGCCGCGGCCAGGAAGTCGGCCTCCTCGGCGCTGTGCGGCCGGGAGCGGAAGTCGACGTCGTTGGTGCCGAGCGCGAGCCGGGCGAACTTGCCGTAGCCGTACGCGTCCTCGACGGTGACCCGGCCGCCCGCGAGCACCGCGGCGCGCGCCCCGCGCAGCCCCTCGGCGGCCCGGGCCAGCGCCTCCGGCCAGGAGGCGGCGACGAGTTCGCCGTCCTCGCCGCGGACCATCGGGGTGGTGAACCGGTCGCGCTGCTGGGCGTAGCGGAACGCGAACCGGCCCTTGTCGCAGTTCCACTCCTCGTTGACCTCCGGCTCGTTGCCGGCCAGCCGCCGCAGCACCTTGCCGCGCCGGTGGTCGGTGCGCTGCCCGCAGCCGGCCGAGCAGTGCTCGCACACGGACGGGGAGGAGACCAGGTCGAACGGGCGGGAGCGGAACCGGTAGGCGGCGGAGGTGAGCGCGCCGACCGGGCAGATCTGGATGGTGTTGCCGGAGAAGTACGAGTCCAGCGGCTGGTCGACGCCGGTGCCGATCTGCTGCAGCGCGCCGCGCTCCACCAGGTCGATGAACGGGTCGCCGGCGATCTGCTGCGAGAAGCGGGTGCAGCGGGCGCACAGCACGCAGCGCTCGCGGTCCAGCAGCACCTGGGTGGAGAGCGGGACGGGCTTCTCGTACGTCCGCTTGACGCCCTCGAACCGGGAGTCGGTGTCGCCGGTGGACATCGCCTGGTTCTGCAGCGGGCACTCGCCGCCCTTGTCGCAGACCGGGCAGTCCAGCGGGTGGTTGATCAGCAGCAGTTCCATCACGCCGCGCTGCGCCTTCTCGGCGACCGGCGAGGAGACCTGGGTGCGCACCACCATGCCCTCGGCGACCGGGATGGTGCAGGAGGCGACCGGCTTGCGCTGCCCCTCGACCTCCACGATGCACTGGCGGCACGCCCCGGCGGGGTCGAGCAGCGGGTGGTCGCAGAAGCGCGGGACCTGGGTGCCGATCTGCTCGGCGGCGCGGATCACCAGCGTGCCCTTGGGGACGCTGACTTCGACGCCGTCGATGGTGAGCGTGACCAGCTCGGTCTGGGTGGAAGGCTCCGTGACCGTCACGCGTGCACCTCCCTCTCGGTGGCGGACTCGTGGACGGGGGACCGGCCGGCCCAGACGGTGGAGGCCGCCGGGTCGAACGGGCAGCGGTGTTCGTTGAGGTGCTGCTCGTACTCGGCGCGGAAGTGCTGCAGCGAGGAGACGATCGGGCTGGCCGCGCCGTCGCCCAGCGCGCAGAACGACTTGCCGTTGATGTTGTCGGCGATGTCGAGGAGCTTCTCCAGGTCCCCGGGGACGCCCTGCCCGGCCTCGATCCGCTTGAGCAGCTGGACCAGCCAGTAGGTGCCCTCGCGGCACGGGGTGCACTTGCCGCAGGACTCGTGGGCGTAGAACTCGGTCCACCGGGTGACGGCCCGCACCACGCAGGTGGTCTCGTCGAAGACCTGCAGCGCCTTGGTGCCGAGCATCGAGCCCGCCGCGCCGACGCCCTCGTAGTCGAGCGGGACGTCGAGGTGCTCCTCGGTGAACATCGGGGTGGAGGAGCCGCCCGGGGTCCAGAACTTGAGCCGGTGCCCGGCCCGGATCCCGCCGGTGATCTCCAGCAGCTGGCGCAGCGTGATGCCGAGCGGCGCCTCGTACTGGCCGGGGTTGGTGACGTGCCCGGAGAGCGAGTACAGCGTGAAGCCGGGCGACTTCTCGGTGCCCAGCGACTTGAACCAGTCCTTGCCGCGGGCCAGGATCGGCGGCACCGAGGCGATCGACTCGACGTTGTTGACCACGGTCGGGCAGGCGTACAGGCCGGCGATCGCGGGGAACGGCGGGCGCAGCCGGGGCTGGCCGCGGCGGCCCTCCAGCGAGTCGAGCAGCGCGGTCTCCTCGCCGCAGATGTACGCGCCGGCGCCGGCGTGCACGGTGATGTCCAGGTTGATGCCGGAGCCCTGGATGTCCTTGCCGAGGTACCCGGCCGCGTACGCCTCGGCGACGGCCGCCTGCAGGCGGCGCAGCACCGGGACGACCTCGCCGCGCAGGTAGACGAAGGCGTGCTCGCAGCGGATCGCGTACGAGGCGATGACCATGCCCTCGATCAGCGCGTGCGGGTTGGCGAACAGCAGCGGGATGTCCTTGCAGGTGCCCGGTTCGGACTCGTCGGCGTTGACCACCAGGTAGTGCGGCTTGCCGTCGTTCTGCGGGATGAACTGCCACTTCATGCCGGTGGGGAAGCCGGCGCCGCCGCGGCCGCGCAGGCCCGCGTCCTTGACCAGGGCGATCACGTCGTCCGGGGCCATCGCGAGGGCGGCGGTCAGGCCGTCGTAGCCGCCGTGCCGGCGGTAGGTCTCCAGCGTCCAGGGGCGCTGGTCGTCCCAGGAGGCGGACAGGACCGGGGAGAGGAGCTTCTCGGCCGGTTCGGCGGAGGTCATCACGCTTCCGTCCCTTCGTGCCGCGGGGAGACCACCTTGGCGCCCGGGGTGCCGGGCAGCGCCTCGCCCTTGGCCAGCCGCAGGCCGGCCAGCGAGGGGGCGCCGCCCGCGCCGGACTCGTCGTTGGCGCCGGGGCGCTCGTCGGCGAAGCCGGCCAGGATCCGGGAGGTCTCCTTGAACGAGCAGAGCTTGGCGCCGCGGGTGGGGCGGACCTCGTGGCCGGCGCGCAGCTGGTCGACCAGCTGCTTGGCGCTCTGCGGGGTCTGGTTGTCGAAGAACTCCCAGTTGACCATCACCACGGGGGCGTAGTCGCAGGCCGCGTTGCACTCGATCCGCTCGATCGAGACCGAACCGTCCTCGGTGGTGCGGTTGTTGGCGATGCCGAGGTGCTCGGAGAGCTCGTCGAAGATCTGGTCGCCGCCGAGCACCGCGCACAGCGTGTTGGTGCACACGCCGACGTGGTACTCGCCGGCCGGGCGCCGCCGGTACATCGTGTAGAAGGTCGCGACGGCGGTGACCTCGGCGGTGGTGAGGTCCAACTGCTCGGCGCAGAACCGGATTCCGGTCGGGGTGACGCAGCCGTCCTCGGCCTGCACCAGGTGCAGCAGCGGCAGCAGGGCGGAGCGGGACTGCGGGTAGCGGTCGATCAACTCCCGTGCGTCGGCGGCGAGTCGGGCGGCCACCTCCGGCGGGTAGGGCTTGGCCGGCAGCGCCGGCAGGCCGAGTTCTGTGCTGCTCACCGGTCCACGCCTCCCATCACCGGGTCGATCCCGGCCACCGCCACGATCACGTCGGCCAGCGGGCCGCCCTCGCACATCGCGGCCATCGTCTGCAGGTTGGTGAAGGACGGGTCGCGGAAGTGCACCCGGTAGGGCCGGGTGCCGCCGTCGCTGACCACGTGCACGCCGAGTTCGCCCTTGGGCGACTCCACCGCGGCGTAGGCCTGGCCGACCGGTACCTTGAAGCCCTCGGTGACCAGCTTGAAGTGGTGGATCAGGGCCTCCATCGAGGTGCCCATGATCTTCCGGATGTGGTCCAGCGAGTTGCCCATGCCGTCGGGGCCGACGGCCAGTTGGGACGGCCAGGCGATCTTCTTGTCGGCCACCATGACCGGCCCGGGGGCCAGCCGCTCCAGGCACTGCTCGACGATCCGCAGCGACTGCTTCATCTCCTCCAGGCGGATCAGGAACCGCCCGTAGGAGTCCGCGGTGTCGGCCACCGCGACGTCGAAGTCGTAGGTCTCGTACCCGCAGTACGGGTCGGTCTTGCGCAGGTCGTGCGGCAGTCCGGTGGCCCGCAGGATCGGGCCGGTGGCGCCGAGCGCCAGGCAGCCGGGCAGGTCGAGGAAGCCGACGTCGACCAGCCGGGCCTTGAACACCGGGTTGTCGGTGGCCAGCTTGTCGTACTCGTGCATCCGCGAGCGCAGCAGGTTCACGCCCTCGCGGATCTTGTCGACCGCGCCGGGCGGCAGGTCCTGCGCGAGGCCGCCGGGGCGGACGTAGGCGTGGTTCATCCGCAGGCCGGTGACCAGCTCGAAGATGTCCAGCACCACCTCGCGGTCCCGGAAGCCGTAGATCATCAGGGTGGTGGAGCCGATCTCCATGCCGCCGGTGGCCAGCGCGACCAGGTGCGAGGAGATCCGGTTGAGCTCCATCATCAGCACCCGGATCACGGTGGCCCGCTCGGGCACGTCCGCGGTGATCCCGAGCAGCTTCTCCACGGCCAGGCAGTAGGCGGTCTCGTTGTACAGCGGGGTGAGGTAGTCCATCCGCGTCACGAACGTGGTGCCCTGCACCCAGTTGCGGAACTCCATGTTCTTCTCGATGCCGGTGTGCAGGTAGCCGATGCCGCAGCGGGCCTCGGTGACCGTCTCGCCGTCGATCTCCAGGATCAGCCGCAGCACGCCGTGGGTGGACGGGTGCTGCGGGCCCATGTTGACGATGATCCGCTCGTCGTCGGCGCCGGCCACCGCCTCGGCGACCTCGCCCCAGTCGCCGCCGGTGACGGTGAAGACCCGTCCCTCGGTGGTCTCCCGGGCGCCTGCTTCGTAGTGGGTGCTGCTCATCAGCTGTACGACCTCCGCTGGTCGGGAGCCGGGATCTGGGCGCCCTTGTACTCGACGGGGATGCCGCCGAGCGGGTAGTCCTTGCGCTGCGGGTGCCCCAGCCAGTCGTCCGGCATCATGATCCGGGTGAGCGCCGGGTGGCCCTCGAAGACCAGGCCGAAGAAGTCGTAGGTCTCCCGCTCGTGCCAGTCGTTGGTCGGGTAGACGCTCACCACGGACGGGATCCGCGGGTCGGCGTCGGGCGCGGTGACCTCCAGCCGGATCAGCCGGGTGTGGGTGATCGAGCGCAGGTGGTAGACCGCGTGCAGCTCCCGGCCCTTGTCCTGCGGGTAGTGCACGCCGCTGACGCCCAGGCACAGTTCGAACCGCAGCGCCGGGTCGTCGCGCAGGATCCGCACCGCCTTCAGCAGGTGCGCGCGGTCGAGGTGGAAGGTCAGCTCGCCGCGGTCGACCACCGTCCTCTCGATGACGTCGGCCACGTCGAGGCCCTGCTCCTCCAGCGCGCCCTCGAACTCGTCGGCCACCTCGTCGAACCAGCCGCCGTACGGGCGCTCGCTGGCGCCGGGCAGCACGATCGGCGCGGTCAGGCCGCCGAAGCCGGAGGTGTCGCCGGTGCCGCGGGCGCCGAACATGCCCTGCCGGGCGCCGACCACCTCGACCGGGATCTCCCGCCGGGTCGCGGGCACTTCGGGCCCCTGCTCCTCGCTCATCGCAGCAGCCCCCGCATCTCGCTGATCGGGGTGGCCTGCAGCGCGAAGCGCTCGGCCTCCTCCTCGGCCCGGCGGCGGTTCACGCCGAGCTTCTCGTGCTGGATCTTGTCGTGCAGCTTGACGATCGCGTCCAGCAGCATCTCCGGGCGGGGCGGGCAGCCCGGCAGGTAGATGTCCACCGGGACGATGTGGTCGACGCCCTGGACGATCGCGTAGTTGTTGAACATGCCGCCGGAGGAGGCGCACACGCCCATCGAGATGACCCACTTCGGGTTCGGCATCTGGTCGTAGACCTGCCGCAGCACCGGCGCCATCTTCTGGCTGACCCGGCCGGCCACGATCATCAGGTCGGCCTGCCGGGGCGAACCGCGGAAGACCTCCATGCCGAACCGGGCCAGGTCGTAGCGGCCCGCGCCGGTGGTCATCATCTCGATCGCGCAGCAGGCCAGTCCGAAGGTCGCCGGGAAGACCGAAGCCTTCCGCACCCAGCCCGCGGCGGCCTCCACGCTGGTGAGCAGAAAGCCGCTCGGCAGCTTCTCCTCGATACCCATCAGTTCCCTCTCAATGCCTTCGAGTCCGGTGGCTTGTCCGCCCGTTCACAAACGCCGCGCCCGGCGGCGGCCGGTGGTCAGTCCCACTCCAGGCCGCCGCGGCGCCAGACGTAGGCGTAGGCGACGAACACGGTGGCGATGAACAGGAGCATCTCGACCAGCCCGAAGATCCCCAGGGCGTCGAAGCTGACCGCCCAGGGGTAGAGGAAGACGATCTCGATGTCGAAGACGATGAAGAGCATCGCCGTCAGGTAGTACTTGATCGGGAACCGACCGCCGCCCACCGGCTGCGGGGTCGGTTCGATGCCGCACTCGTACGCCTCCAACTTGGCCCGGTTGTAGCGCTTGGGGCCGGTGAGCGAGGCCATCACGACGGAGCCGACCGCGAACGCCGCCGCGATGGCACCGAGTACGAGGATCGGCGCGTAGGCATTCATAGCCCCCGCTCCCTCCGTCCAGTCGTCCTTGACTGCAGATCGGAACCACCAGGTCACCAAGGGTGAAATGATGATCCACTTCGTGGGATCCGGCTCCATGTGAGGCAGTTCACAAAGCCAGGTTGGAGCGCATCCTATGCCTGTCCGCTTGTGATCTGCGACACGCAGTTCCCGATGATCTTTGTGATCTTCGCCACCCGACGAAGCCCATCGAAAGCGGATCGATCACCACTGTTCGACCCAGTGCGGGCAATTGGCCACGTATGGTCGCAATCCAGCGCGAAACGGCCGCCGTTCGGCCACGCCCTATATCAATTCTGCGGCGGTCCAGGCAAATTTCGGAGTGATCCGGTTTACGTGATAGTGGATCTCACCCGCCAGGTGGACCCGGCGGGGCGGCAGCTTGACCCTTCGTTCACAAGCCCTCAGGCGGCCGCCGGGAACCGCGGCGCCCGCCGCCGGCCCCACTCGGTGCCCGCCAGCACCGCCACCGCCCCCAGCAGCGCGAGCACCCCCGGCCGGTCTCCCGCCAGCAGCACCCCGCACAGCGCCGCCCACAGCGGCTCGGTGCCCAGCAGCAGGCTCACCCGGGACGGCGAGGTGGCCCGCACCGCCCACAGCTGCACGAAGAACGCGAACAGCGTGCACAGCAGCGACAGGTACAGCAGCAGGCCCCAGCGCGCCGCGTCGAAGGACCCCGCCACGCTCAGCGGGGACGGCCCGGCCAGCGGCGCCGCCAGCACGAACACCAGCGTGGCGAAGGCCAGTTGGACCCAGGTCAGGGCCAGCGCGTCCACCCCGCGCACCGACCGCAGCCGGGCCGTCGCCAACACGTTCACCGTCCGCGCCACCGCCGCCCCCAGCACCAGCAGGTCACCCGCCGAGGGCGCCCGCAGCCCGCCGTCCCCGGTCAGCAGCGCCACCCCCAGCACCGACAGCCCCGCCGCCGCCAGGAACGCCCCCGAGGGCGCCGAGCGCCGCAGCGCCGCCTCCGCGAGCGGCGTGAACACCATCGTCAGGCTGATCACCAACCCCGCGTTGGTCGCCGAGGTGTGCACCGCCCCGTACGTCTCCAGCAGGAACACCGCCCCCAGCACCAGCCCCAGCACCGCCCCGCCGCCCCACTGCGCCGCCGACAGCCCCCGCAGCCGCCGCCACGCCACCACCCCCAGCACCGGCAGCACCAGCCCGAACCGCAGCGCCAGCACCGCCACCACCGTCTCCGGCTCGGCGACCCGCTTCACCACCAGGAAGCTCGACCCCCACACCACCGCCACCGCCACCAACGGCAGGTCACGCACGAACTGCGGGCGGGCACCAACGGAGAGGACAGCCACGGCACGGCTCCCGGAAGGACTCGACGGGGGCCCGTGCGGCATCGGACGGGACGGTTCGGAGGCGCCACTCTCCCGCACGCGGAAGGCGGCGGGCAAGCGTTTTCCGCGCCCGCCCGCCGCCGTCCCGGAGCCCGTGCCGTCAGGCCCGCGGCGCCACCTTGGTCAGGCCGTTGATGATCCGGTCCGCGACGTCGCCGCCGCTCGGGTCGGTCAGGTTGGCGAGCAGCTTGAGGACGAACTTCATCAGCACGGGGTGGGTCAGGCCGCGCTCGGCGGCGATCCGCATCACCCTGTCGTTGCCGATCAGCTTCACGAACGCCCGGCCCAGCGTGTAGTAGCCGCCGTAGGTGTCCTTGAGCAGCTGCGGGTAGCGGGCCAGCGCGCGCTCCCGGCCCTCGGGGGTGATCCGGGCCATCGCCTGGACGATGACGCCCGCCGCGAGCTGGCCGGATTCCATCGCGTAGGCGATGCCCTCGCCGTTGAACGGGTTGACCATGCCGCCCGCGTCGCCGACCAGCAGCAGGCCCCGGGTGTAGTGCGGCTGCCGGTTGAAGGCCATCGGCAGCGCGGCGCCGCGGATCGGCTCGGTCATGTTCTCCGGCGTGTAGCCCCACTCCTCGGGCATGCCGGCGCACCAGCTCTTCAGCACCTCGCGCCAGTTCAGGTCGCCGAAGGCGGGCGAGGAGTTGAGGATGCCGAGGCCGACGTTGGAGGTGCCGTCGCCCATGCCGAAGATCCAGCCGTAGCCGGGCAGCAGCTTCTTCTGCCCGCCGCGGGTGTCCCACAGCTCCAGCCAGGACTCCAGGTAGTCGTCGTCGTGCCGGGGCGAGGTGAAGTACGTCCGGTACGCGACGCCCATCGGCCGGGACTCGATCCGGTGCAGGCCCATGGCCAGCGACAGCCGGGTCGAGTTGCCGTCCGCGGCCACCACCAGCGGCGCCCGGAACTCGACCTCGCGCTTGTCCGGCCCCAGCTTGGCGGTGACGCCGGTGATCCGCCCGGTGCGGTCCTGCACCGGCCCGCTGACGTTGCAGTTCTCGTACAGCCGGGCGCCGGCCTTCTGCGCCTGCCGGGCCAGCAGTTCGTCGAAGTCGGCGCGCTTGCGCACCAGCCCGTAGTCGGGGAACGCCGCCAGGTCCGGCCAGTCCAGCTCCAGCCGGACGCCGCCGCCGATGATCCGCAGGCCCTTGTTGCGCAGCCAGCCCTCGGCGGACACGTCGATGCCCATGTCGACCAACTGCTTGACGGCGCGCGGCGTCAGGCCGTCCCCGCACACCTTCTCGCGCGGGAACTCGGACTTCTCCAGCAGCAGCACGTCCAGGCCCGCCTGGGCCAGCCAGTACGCGGTGCTGGCACCGGCCGGACCGGCGCCGACCACGATGACGTCGGCGGTGGACTCGACGGCGGTCTCGGTCATACGGGGCTCTCCTGAGCGCGTCGGGGCACGGGGATCGGGGCCGACTCCCCGTCAACGCCTTTCCGGCGGACGGGGTGCCGAACCACCGCAGTCTACGGCGCCTTGAAGCCGCGGTGGAGAGCGACGATGCCGCCGGTCAGGTTGCGCCACGCCACCTTCGTCCAGCCCGCCCGCTGCAGCTCGGCGGCCAGCGCGGGCTGGTCCGGCCAGGCCCGGATCGACTCCGCGAGGTACACGTACGCCTCCGGGTTGGAGGACACCTTGGTCGCCACCGGCGGCAGCGCACGCATCAGGTACTCGGTGTACACCGTCCGCAGCGGCGTCCAGGTCGGCGTGGAGAACTCGCAGATCACCAGCTTCCCGCCGGGCTTGGTCACCCGCAGCATCTCCCGCATCGCCACCTCGTGCTCCTGCACGTTGCGCAGCGCGAACGAGATCGTCACGGCGTCGAACGACTCGTCCGCGAACGGCAGCCGGGTCGCGTCGCCCGCGGTCAGCGCCAACTCGGGGTGCCGGCCCTTGCCCTCGGTCAGCATCCCGATCGAGAAGTCGCACGGCACCACGTCGGCGCCGGCCTCCAGGAACGGCAGCGAGGACGTCCCGGTGCCCGCACCGAGGTCCAGGATCCGCTGTCCCGCGACGGCCCCCACCGCGTCGGCCACCGCCCGGCGCCACAGCCGGGCCTGGCCCAGCGAGAGCACGTCATTGGTGCGGTCGTACTTGGCCGCGACGTCGTCGAACATGGCGGCGACGTCCTGCGGCTGCTTGTCCAGATGGGCTCGGGTCACGCCCCCATTGTTCACCTTGCGACCCGGACGACCGTCACCAGGGCTCACCGCAGGGCGCGGCGGCCCCCCTTGCGGCGGCGCCGGGAGCGCTTCCCCTGGGTCAGCGCGGGCATCCCCTCCGCCGCGAACGCCACCGTGAAACCGGCCCGCGCCCGCTCCGCCCCCGCCCGGCCCCGCTGGATCCGCCACAGGCACAGCCCGCACAGCAGCACCGCCACCGGCACGCTCAGCTGCGCCAGGCCGACGCCCGACGGCTGCGGGTACGTCTTCCCGCACACCCGCACCGCGGACGGGTCGTCCGCCGCGCGCTCCAGGCAGATCGGGTCCCCCGCCCGGACCCCCGCCGGCAGCCACAGGTCCGCCGCCGTCAGCCGCCGCCCGTCCACCGGGTACGCGACCTGGCTGTACGTCCCGCTCCCGCCCGGCAGTTGGGTGACCGTCCCCTCCACCCGCACCGGATGCGCGTCGATCCGGTCCGCCTGGTCGGCCTGCCGCCACCCGAGCAGGCACATCGCCACCGCCACCACCGCGCTCAACACGGCCCCGACGTACCACCCCCGAGCCGGTCGGCTCCGGGGACGTTCGGGGGTCGCGGCTCGCATGCGTCCTGTTCCTGGCTCGGGGGAGGTCTGAACCGGGATGCTAGCCGCAAAGACCTCTCCGGGTCACGGTGAGTCAGAAGAAGCACCGTCAGGGGCCCGGGGAACGGCGGGTCGATGCTGCTGGCGGCCGGAGCCCGTCGAAGTGTCCGTGCTGCTGCGTGCCGTGAACAGAACCGGAAGCCGATGCGCGCCACGGCAGTGCACCGCCGGCGGACACGGACCCGCCGTTCCCCGAGTCCTTGGTTTCACCTGCCCCGGTACAGCAGCCGCCCGTCCAGCACCGTCGCGAGACACCTCGTCCCGCCCCCGGCCAGCTCCTGCGCCGTTCCGGCCGCGAACACGGCGAAGTCCGCCGCCCCGCCGACCGTCAACGGCCGGTGCAGGGCGGCCTCCAGGGTGCCCCCCGCGTGCGGGTCGAGCGGGTCGAGGGGGCCGGGGCCGGTGTCCGGGCCGGGGAGGTGGCGCAGGCCGGAGCGGGTGACGGCGGTCCGGACGGGGGTGCGGTGGAGCGGGCCCGCCAGGGCCGTCGTGCCGTGGGCGAGGAGCCGTTGCAGTCCGCGCCGGGCGCTGCCGCCGCGCTGTTCGTCCGTCAGGTCGCCGTCGGGCAGCAGCGGCCGGTCGCCGCGCTCCTCCCGGGGGTCGGGGTGGTAGGCGGTCTCCAGCAGCCACGCCGCGTGCCGGTTGAGCAGCCCGGGCACCAGCAGCCCGGGCCACTCCCGGATCCGGGCCGGGCCGCCCGCCAGTTCGTCGAAGGGTCCGATCGCGGCGACGGTGGCGCCGTCGACCAGCACCGCCCCGTCCTCGATCAGGTCAGTGCCGGTGTGCAGCAGCCGGGCCCGGTGCAGGGTGAGCACGCCGGGGTCGTCAGTTCGTCGCGAGGATGGTCAACTCGGGGTGCGCGGTGCCGCCTTCGATCGCGGTGGAGGCGATGTGCGAGGCGACCCGCGGGTCGACCGGGTCGTTGGCCGGGTCGTCGAGGACGCGCAGGTGCTGGTAGGTGGTGGAGCGCTGGGCGGGCACCCGGCCGGCGGTGCGGATCAGGTGGATGAGTTCGTGCAGGTTGGAGCGGTGCTTGGCGCCGGCCGCCGAGACGACGTTCTCCTCCAGCATGACCGAGCCGAGGTCGTCGGCGCCGTAGTGCAGGGAGAGCTGGCCGGCCTCCTTGCCGGTGGTGAGCCAGGAGCCCTGGATGTGGGCGACGTTGTCGAGGAAGAGCCGGGCGATGGCGATCATCCGCAGGTACTCGAAGACCGTGGCCTGGGTCGAGCCCTTCAGGTGGTTGTTCTGCGGCTGGTAGGTGTAGGGGATGAACGCCCGGAAGCCGCCGGTGCGGTCCTGCACGTCGCGGATCATCCGCAGGTGCTCGATCCGTTCGGCGTTGGTCTCGCCGGTGCCCATCAGCATGGTGGAGGTGGACTCGACGCCGAGGCGGTGCGCGGTCTCCATGATCTCCAGCCAGCGCTCGCCGGACTCCTTCAGCGGGGCGATCGCCTTGCGCGGCCGCTCCGGCAGCAGTTCGGCGCCGGCGCCCGCGAAGGAGTCGAGGCCCGCGGCGTGGATCCGGGTGATCGCCTCCTCGATCGACACGCCGGAGATCCTCGCCATGTGCTCGACCTCGGAGGCGCCCAGCGAGTGGATCACCAGCTGCGGGAACTCGGCCTTGATCGCGGCGAAGTTGGTCTCGTAGTACTCGACGCCGTAGTCGGGGTGGTGCCCGCCCTGGAACATGATCTGGGTCCCGCCGAGCTCGACGGTCTCCGCGCAGCGCCGCAGGACCTCGTCGAGCTCCCGCGACCAGCCCTTCTCGCTCTTCGGCGGCACGTAGAAGGCGCAGAACTTGCACGCCGTCACGCAGACGTTGGTGTAGTTGATGTTCCGCTCGATGATGTACGTCGCGATGTGCTCGACGCCCGCGTACCGCCGCCGGCGCACCGCGTCGGCGGCCGACCCGAGTGCGTGCAGCGGCGCCGACCGATACAGCTGCAGGGCCTCTTCGGCGGTGATCCGGCCGCCCTCGGCCGCGCGGTCCAGCACGGCCTGCAACTGGGTGGCGGAAAGGTTCTGCTCGGACACCTGGCGGGCCTGCTCTCTTCATCGGAGGGACGACCGGTTCAGCCTACGCCAGCACATTTCGGCCCCGCCGCAGGCCCGTTCCGCGCCGCCTACTGCTTGACCAGGTCGCCTTCCGGGTCGGAGCCGAGCGCCGCCTCGGAGACCGCCACGTGCAGGCCGCCGCCGCTGAGCAGGGTGTACGTCTGCTTCTCGGGGACGCCGGTGCAGGCGCTGTCGGTGCCGTCGGGGCGCTCCTGGAACAGGGCCTTGCCGTCCTGCACCGAGAGCAGGGTGAGCACGCCGTGGCAGACAGTGGTGCTGAGCTGGGAGGCGTTGCTGGTGCGTCCGACCTCCTCGCCGACCTTCCCGGCGGTGAAGGTCACGGTGAAGGTCGACGCCAGCGGGACGAGCTTGGTGGTGATGTTCCCCTTGAAGGTGCCCAGGAACGCCTCGGGCAGCGCCGTCCCGTCGCCCTTCACCGGCGTCCCCGTCCCGCTCGGGCTGGGGCTGGGGCTGGGGCTGGGGCTCTGGCTCGCGCTCGCACCGGTACTCGGGTCCGGGCTCGGCGCCCCGGTGACCGCGTCCTGCCCCGGCGGGGGTGAGGGCGGGGGCGTGGCGCTCGGGCCGGGGCCGGCCTGCGCCCAGGGCAGGTTGCCGGTGGCCGCCAGCCCGCCGTAGAGCGCGGCGGCCAGCGCCAGCGCTCCGGCGGCGGCCACCGCCCACCGCCGTCCCGCGGGCCGTTCCCGCCGTTCCGGCCGTTCCCGCCGCGGCCCGCCGTCCAGCACGGTCGGCATCCGGTCGGTGACGACGGCGCGGCTCGGCCCGCTGTCGCCCTCCAGGTCGAGGAGTTCGACGGCGGCGCGGCCGACCGCGGCGGCCAGCGGGCCGGGCAGCCAGCCCTCGGGGCCGGCCGCGGCGGCGGGGGCGAGCCGGGCGCGCAGTTCGGCGGGGGTGGGGCGGTGGGCCGGGTCCTTGGCGAGGCAGGCGGTGACGGCTTCGCGCAGTTCGCCGTCCAGGCCGTCGAGCGCGGGTTCCTCGTGCAGGACGCGGTAGAGCAGGACGGCGGCGCTGACGCCCTCGCCGAACGGGGCGGTGCCGGTCGCGGCGAAGGCCAGCAGCGCGCCGAGCGAGAAGACGTCGCCGGCCGGTCCGGCGGGCGAGCCGGCGGCCTGCTCGGGCGACATGAAGCCGGGCGAGCCGACCACGTAGCCGCTGTGGGTGAGGGTGGCGGCGGCGTCCAGCGCGCGGGCCACGCCGAAGTCGATCAGCCGGGGGCCGTCCAGGGCGAGCAGCACGTTGGACGGTTTGACGTCCCGGTGGACCAGGCCGAGGGCGTGCACCTGTTCCAGGGCCTCGGCGAGCCGGGCGCCGAGCGCGTGCACGGAGGGGACGGGGAGCGGCCCGGCGGTGCGGACGGCCTCGCCGAGCGAGGGGCCGGCCACGTAGCCGGTGGCGACCCAGGGGCGGGGGCCCTCGGTGTCGGCGTCCAGCACGGGGGCGGTCCAGCGGCCGCCGACCCGCCGGGCGGCGGACACCTCCTGGCGGAACCTGGCCCGGAACTCGGGGTCGTCGGCCAGTTCGGGGCGCACCACCTTGACCGCGACGGTCCGCCCGCCCGCGGTCCGGCCCAGGTAGACCCGTCCCATCCCGCCGGCGCCGAGCCGCCGCAGCAGCCGGTAGTCGCCGATCACCGACGGGTCGTCAGCCGTCAGCAGTTCCATGACCGTCCCCCTCGTCCGCCGTCCAGCACCCGCCGGCCGCTCCGATCATCCCAGGGCGGCCGCCGGCCGGGAACGCCCGAGTCCGGAAGGGGACCGGACGGGTCAGACCACCGCGGGCGCGGCCTCCAGCAGCCGGATCGGCACGTCGGGGGCGAAGCCGCTGTCGTGCGCGACCCGGCGGGCGAACTCGGCGATGCCGGCCAGCTGGCGGGCGCCGAGCGAGAAGTCGAGCGCCTCGGAGAAGTAGGTCTCCAGCAGCGGGGCGTCGAACTCCTCCCAGCGGGCGGCCTGCTCGGCGACCTTCCCGGCCTCGGCCAGCGAGAGGTCGCGGGACTCCAGGAAGGCCCGGTGGACGGCGGCGGTCAGCGCGGGCTGCCGCTCGGCGTACTCGCGGCGGGCGGCCCAGACGGCGAAGACGAACGGCAGCCCGGTCCACTCCTTCCACATCGCGCCGAGGTCGTGCACGGCCAGTCCCTGCCGGGGGGCCTGCTCCAGCGAGGCGCGCAGCGCGGGGTCGCCGATCAGGACGGCGGCGTCGGCCTCGGCGAGCATCGCGTCCAGGTCGGGCGGGCAGGAGAAGTACTCGGGGTGGACCCCTTCGCGCTCCTCCAGCAGCAGCCGGGCGAGGCGCACCGAGGTGCGGCTGGTCGAGCCGAGGGCGACCCGGCGGCCGTCCAGGTCGGCCAGCGGGACCTTGCTGACGATCACGCAGGACATCACCGGGCCGTCGCTGCCGACCGCGATGTCGGGGAGCACCACCAGTTCGGACGCGTTGCGCAGGTACTCCACGCAGGTGATCGGGCCGACGTCGAGCTCGCCGGCCACCAGCCGGTCGCTGAGCTTCTCCGGGGTGTCCTTGCTGAGGTCGAGGTCGAGCAGGTTCCCGGTGCGCGCGAGACCCCAGTAGAGGGGAAGACAGTTGAGGAACTGAATATGGCCGACCCTCGGCCGGACCGCGCTCTCCGGCCGTCCGCCGTCGCTACTGCTCACCGTGTGCTCCCTTGCCGTTGGTGCTCTCCCGGCAGGGTATGCCCGCTGATTGGGGCGGTCCGCATCCGGTGTCCGACACACCGTCCGACACCGTTGTTCACCCCTGGTCGGGGCAGCCACCGCGTGCTACCGTTCCCCTCAGTTGCAGTTTGATTCCCCTTGCAGTACTTGGAGCCTGCGGAGCATGTAACCGCAGGCTTTTTGTAATTTTTCAGCAGTATCAGGCGTCAATTGAGCATTGATTGAAGCCTGTGCGAAAAACTCCGGACTCGTCCGGAGGCGGGGCGATCAGCGCAGCGGACCCGGGCGCCACAAGGTGTGGCGTCCATAACGTCCCTCGCAAGGAGAACGGTATGGCGACCGGAACCGTCAAGTGGTTCAACGCCGAGAAGGGCTTCGGCTTCATCGCCCAGGAGGGCGGCGGCCCCGACGTCTTCGTCCACTACTCCGCCATCAACGCGACCGGTTTCCGCTCGCTGGAGGAGAACCAGGCGGTCAGCTTCGACGTCACCCAGGGCCCGAAGGGCCCGCAGGCGGAGAACGTCACCCCCGTCTGAGGCGCGATCTCCATTTGATCGCTCACGGCCCCTCGGGTCCGTACGAGTAGCAGTTCCCAAGGAGGCCCGCCCCGGCGGGCCTCCTGCCTTTTCCCCGCGCATTCCCGATTACCGCCGCTACCGCCGCATTCCCCCGGTTGCGCCCGCATTTCCCCCGACTGCCCGTTGCCGCCGGTTACCGCCCGTTGCCGCCCGTTTCCGGCCCCCGCCGCCGGAGCCCGCGCCGCGCCGGGAGAGGATCGGTGCATGCACCGCCTCCGATCCGCCCGCCGCGCCCTCGACCGCTCCCTCGGCCGGATCGGCATCGACACCTACCTCCTGCTGCTGCTCGGCACCGTCCTGCTGGCCACCCTGCTGCCCGCCCGGGGCGCCGCCGCCACCGCCGTCACCGACGCGGTCTCGCTCGCCGTCGCCCTGCTGTTCTTCCTGTACGGCGCCCGGCTCTCCCCGCAGGAGGCGCTCGCCGGGGCCCGGCACTGGCGGCTGCACCTGCTGATCCTCGGCTGCACCTTCGTGCTGTTCCCGCTGCTCGGCGAGGCCACCCGGCTGCTGCCGGACTCGGTGCTGCCGCCGCAACTGTTCACCGGCGTGCTGTTCCTGACCCTGCTGCCGTCCACCGTGCAGTCCTCGATCGCGTTCACCTCGGTCGCGGGCGGAAACGTCGCGGCGGCGATCTGCGCGGCGACCTTCTCCAGCCTGCTGGGCGTCGTGCTCACCCCGCTGCTGGCCGCCTGGCTGCTGTCCGGCGCCTCCGGCGTCGGGGTGGACGGCGGCCAGGTGCTCGACATCGTGCTGCAGCTGCTCGTCCCGTTCGCCCTCGGCCAGCTGCTGCGCCGCCGGGTCGGCCCGTGGATCGCCCGGCACAGACTGGTCACCGTGCTGGTCGACCGCGGCTCGATCCTGCTGATCGTCTACAGCGCCTTCGGCGAGGGCGTCCGCGAGGGCATCTGGAGCCGGGTCACCGCCGGCCAGCTGCTCTGGCTGGCCGTGATCTCGCTCGCCCTGCTGTCCACCGTGCTCGGCTTCACCCGCCTCGCCTCCCGCCGACTGGGCTTCTCCCGCGCGGACGGCATCACCATCCAGTTCTGCGGCTCCAAGAAGTCCCTGGCCAACGGCCTCCCGCTGGCCACCATCCTGTTCCCCGCCTCCGCCGTCGGCCTGACCGTCCTCCCGCTGATGCTCTTCCACCAGCTCCAGCTGACGGTCTGCACCGTCCTCGCCCAGCGCTGGTCCCGCGCGACTACGCTGCCCGGGTGACCTCACTCCCTGACGGCCCGCGGACCCGGGTCGGCGCCGCGGACCGCGACAGCGCCGTCGAACGCCTGCAACTCGCCTACGCCGAGGAGCGGATCAGCCAGGACGAACTCGACCAGCGGGTCCACGCGGCCCTCACCGCGACCGTCCGCGCCGAGCTCGACGCCGTCCTGCACGACCTGCCCGCGCAGGCCCCGGACGCCGCCGTCACCCTGACCGCCGTGAGCGGCCGCCTGGTCCGCCGCGGCCCCTGGCGCGTCCCCCGCGTCCTGAAGGTCTCCTCCACCTTCGGCAAGGTCCACCTCGACCTGAGCGCGGCGGTCATCGACCACCCCGTCGTGGACATCGAGCTGGGCCTCGGCTTCGGCCGCGCCACCATCACCGTCCCGCACGGCGCCACCGTCGACCTGGACGGCCTCCAGCAGTCCTGGAAGACCGTCCGCTACCGCCCCCCGCGCACCCCCGCCGCCACCCCCGGCCCCACCGTCCGGATCACCGGCACCCCGGGCTTCGGCCGCCTCAAGATCCGCCACGCCCGCCGCTGAGCTCCGCCTCAGAACCGGGAGGTGTCCACCCGCAGCCCGAACGGCTCCGGCAGCTCGACCGGCTCCCCGAACGGCAGCGGCCCGATCGCCCGGGTGTACCCGAGCGCGCCCGGCTCGGAGAACAGCGTGCAGGCCCGGTCCTGGCGGTCGATCAGCAGGTAGAGCGGCGCCCCGTACTCGGCGTACCGGCGCCGCTTCACCACCCGGTCGGTGTCCGCGTTCGAATCGGACGTCACCTCGACCACCAGCAGCGTCTGATCGGGCAGCAGGGCACGACCCCCCTTGGCGAGGGAGCGCGGGACGACCGCGATGTCGGGGATGTACCAGTTGCTCGATCCCGGCAGGTCGAGGTCGCCCGAACCCATCACACAACCCAGTTCACGGACCTTGCCGAAGAGTTGGTAGCGAAGATCGTCCGCCAGCGTCTCGTGGTCCCACTGCGGCGCCATCGGCTCGATGACCCCTTCTACGATCTGGACGCGGTCACCGGCGTGGTGCTGGATCGCGTACTTCAGGGCCTGCTCCGGATCGACGGCGTCGTACGGCCGCTCGCTGGGCAGCGCGCTCATCGGCCCCTCCTTCGTCGCTCCCACGCTACCGACCGCCCCGGGCGGCCCCAAGCGAACTCACTCCAACGGGCGAAGGCCCGCACCCTCCCGAGGTGCGGGCCTTCGTGTCTGCGGGGCGGGCCGGGTCAGGCGGTGACGGGCTCCGAGGCGGTCTGGGCCGGGACGGTGACCGGGCGGTCGTCGGCGAGGAGGTCACCGGTGGGGTTGTTGTAGGCGACGAGGTCGAGGGTCTTCTCGCGGGCGGAGACCAGGATCGGGACGACGACCTGACCGGCCACGTTGGTGGCGGTGCGCATCATGTCGAGGATCGGGTCGATCGCCAGCAGCAGGCCGACGCCCTCCAGCGGGAGGCCCAGGGTGGAGAGGGTCAGGGTGAGCATCACGATCGCGCCGGTGAGGCCGGCGGTGGCCGCGGAGCCGATCACCGAGACGAAGGCGATCAGCAGGTAGTCCTTGATGCCGAGGTCGATGCCGTACACCTGGGCGACGAAGATCGCGGCGAGCGACGGGTAGATCGCGGCGCAGCCGTCCATCTTGGTGGTCGCGCCGAACGGGACGGCGAACGAGGCGTACTCGGACGGGACGCCGAGGCGCTCGGTGACGCGGCGGGTGACCGGCAGGGTGCCGACCGAGGAGCGGGAGACGAAGGCGAGCTGGATCGCGGGCCAGGCGCCCTTGAAGAAGTTCAGCGGGTTGAGGCCGGCCACGAAGCGCAGCAGCAGCGAGTAGACGCCGAACAGGACGATCGCGCAGCCGACGTAGACGTCGGCGGTCAGCGTGGAGAAGGGCTTGAGCAGGTCCCAGCCGTACTCGGCGACGGACTTGCCGATCAGGCCGAGGGTGCCGAGCGGGGCGAGCCGGATGACCCACCACAGGGCGGTCTGGACGAGTTCGAGGATGCTCTCGGAGAGCTGGCGGACCGGGGCGGCCTTGTCGCCGAGCTTGAGCAGGGCCGCACCGACGACCACGCCGAGGAAGACGATCTGGAGGACGTTCACCTTCAGGAAGGCGTCGGCGATGTTGGTCGGGATGATGCCGGTCAGGAAGTCGACCCAGCTGCCGCCCTTGGCGACGCCCTTGACGCCCTCGGTGGAGATGTTCGCGCCCTTGCCGGGGTCGGTGAGCAGGCCGAGGCCGAGGCCGACGGCGACCGCGATCAGCGAGGTGGCGAGGAACCAGAACAGGGTGCGGGCGGCCAGCCGGGCGGCGTTGGTGACGTTCCGCAGGTTGGCGACCGAGACGATGATCGCGGTGAAGACCAGCGGCGGGACGGCCAGCTTGAGCAGCTGGACGAAGGTCTTGCCGATGGTGTCCAGGGTGGTCTTCAGCCAGGACACGTCGCCGGACCGGGCGATCCAGCCGAGCAGCAGGCCGAGGACGAGGCCGCCGACGATCTGGACCCAGAAGGGGGTGCGGCGGAGGCGTCCCAGCAGGGTGGGCGCGGGCGCGGTGGACATGGGTGTGCGTCTCCGGGGGGGGTGGTGGAGCAGGCGGGGGGGTGGGAGGGGCGGAGGCGGCGGCACGGCGGACGCGGGGGCCGGGCGGGGAGGCCCGGGGGGCCGACACTCGGGGTGTCGGTGCGTCAGGAGCGGCGTGCCGCCCGCATACAGCCGCCGGAGCGACAGCGGCGCGGGCCGTCCACGGCACCGGGCAGACGCGGGCAGCGCGGCACGAGCGGGGTGCTCGTCCCGGCCCGGCGCGCGGCGTCTGCGGTGGTCATGAGCAGCACAGTAGCAACAAACCTTTGAGATGTTCAAAGTACTTGTTTGAGATCGTTACCGAACGACCCTTTCCTGACGGGCCATCAGCCTGACCAGGCAGCTTTGACGCCCTTCCGGTTATACGTATAACTTGAAGGGACACCACGCCGCCGGAAGGACGCCCATGGGCTACGCCGCACTGCTCCGCGCCCCGCACGTCACCCGGCTGCTGCTCGGCACCCTGCTCGGCCGGCTCCCGGCGGGCATGACCGCCCTGGTCATCGCCCTCGCCCTGCGCGAGGCCGGCGCCCCCTACAGCCGGATCGGCCTGGCCACCGCCGCGTACGCGATCGCCACCGCCGTCGGCGGACCCGTCCTCGGCCGGATCGTCGACCTCACCGGGCAGCCCCGCGTCCTGCTCGCCTCCGCCACCCTGGCCGGCAGCGGCTACGCGCTGCTCGCCCTCGCCCCCGGCTCCGCCCTCGCCGCCCCGCTCGGCGCCGCGGTCGCCGGCCTCTGCATGCCCCCGCTGGAACCCTGCCTGCGCTCGCTGTGGCCCGCCGTCGTCCGCGAGGAGCAGCTCGACACCGCGTACGCCTTCGACTCCGCCGCCCAGCAGGTGCTGTACCTGGCCGGGCCGCTCGCCGTCGCCGGGATCGCCGGTGCCTTCTCCCCCACCGCCGCGCTGTGGACCGCCGCCGCGCTCGGCCTGCTCGGCGCCCTGGTGGTGGCGAGCTCCGCGCCCGCCCGGGCCTGGCAGGCCCCGCCGCGCGAAGCCTCCGCCGGACTGCTCGGACCGCTGCGCTCCCCCGGCCTCGTCCTGCTGCTGCTCGGCCTGGCCGGGGCCGGCTGGACGGTCGGCGGGCAGAACGTGCTGTTCATCGCGTACGCCGAACAGCACCCCGGCCTGCCCGGCGGCGCCGGCACCCTGCTCGCACTGGCCGCGCTGGCCGGACTGCTCGGCGCCCTGGCCTACGGCACCGCCCGCTGGCGGGCCGGCACCGCGACCCGCACCTGGGTGCTCGCCCTCGCCATGGCCGCCTGCTACCTGCCGCTGCTGCTCCTGCCCGGCCCGTGGCCGATGGCCGCCCTGGCCTTCGCCTCCGGCCTGGGCCTGGCCCCGCTGCTGGCCGCCGCGTTCGTGCTGGTCGCCGAGCTCGCCCCGCCCGGCACCGTCACCGAGGCCTTCTCCTGGCTGATCACCCTGTTCGCCACCGGCAACGCGGCCGGCAGCGCGGTCTCCGGCGCCCTGGTCGACACCTCCCTGCCCGCCGTCGCCCTGTGCGCCACCGGCGGCATCACCCTCGGCGGCCTCCTCCTGCTCACCACCCGCACCCGCCTGCGCCCGGCCACCCCCGTGCTCGTCCCCGCCTGACCCGGCCCCGGCCCGGCCGGAAAAGCGCTGGTCCGCGCCGGCCGCCCGCTGCTTGGATGCCCCGCATGACCAGTTTCGAGCTGCCCGCCGGCCACAGCGTCTCCACCGACCCCGACCGCCTCGACCGGGAGGCCGTGCACCGCTGGCTCTCCGAGGGCGCGTACTGGGCACTCGGGCGGCCGCGCGCGAAACAGGAGCTGGCGATCGACCACTCCCTCAACTTCGGCCTGTACGAGGACGCTTCGGGCGCCCAGGTCGGCTACGCGCGGGTGGTCACCGACCGGGCCACCTTCGCCTGGCTGTGCGACGTGTTCATCGCCCCCGGGGCCCGCGGCCGCGGCCTGGGCACCGCACTGGCCGCCGCCGTCCGGGACGAGCTCGCCGCCCTCGGCCTGCGCCGGGTGCTGCTCGCCACCGGGGACGCCCACGAGGTGTACGCCAGGGTCGGGTTCGCGCCGCTGGCGCTGCCGGAGAAGTGGATGGTCCTCGGCGAGCAGTAGCCGAGCCGACCGCTCAGGCCGCCGCGGTGGACCGGCGCACCACCAGCTCGGTCGCCAACGGGGCCACTGGGGACGGGAGTTCGCCGTCCAGCAGGGCGGTCAGTTGGGCCAGCCCGGCCCGGCCCAGCTCCTCGCCCGGTAGGTCGACCGTGGTCAGCGGCGGGCTGAGCAGCTCCGCCACCGGGATGTTGTCCATGCCGACCACCGACAGGTCCGCCGGGATCCGCAGCCCCAGCTCCGCCGCCGCCCGGTACAGCCCGGACGCCACCACGTCGTCGTCGCACACCACCGCGCCCGGCCGCCCGGGGCCGGCCAGCAGCTCCCGGGCCGCCCGCTCCGCCTCCCGGCTGCCCTCGTTCAGGCCCACCGCCAGCTCCCGCACCTCCAGCCCGGCCGCGGCCGCCGCGAACGCCGCCTGCCGCACCCGGAAGGTGTGCGCCGAGTGCACCGAGCGCAGGTAGCCGATCCGCCGGTGGCCCAGCCCCGCCAGGTGGTCCACCGCCGCCCGCATGCCCGCCGCCAGGTCCAGCTCCACCGTCGGACGGCCCGGGTGGGCCGCCGGGTCGGCGTCCAGGAACACCGCCGGGGTGTCCGCCGGGAGCCCGCCGACCTGCTTGTCGTCCGGCGAGCAGACCAGCAGCCCGTCGAACCGCCCGGCCGCCGCCGCCTCGGCCAGCTCCGCCGCGTCCCACCCGCTGGAGACCACCACCGACAGGCCGTGCCGGGCCGCCTCCCCGTGCACGCCGGTCAGCACCCGGCCGAAGAACGGGCCCAGCAGGTTCGGCACCGCCAGCAGCACCATCCCGCTGCGGCCCAGCCGCAACTGCCGGCCGGCGGCCTGCGGACGGTAGCCCAGCTCGCGGGCCGCGGTGCGGATCCGCTCCCGGGTGGCCGCCGAGACCCGGTGCCCGGCGCTGCCGGAGAACACCAGCGAGACCGTCGCCTGCGAGACCCCCGCCAGCCGGGCCACGTCACGACCGGTCGGACGCCGTCGCGGGCCCTCGCCGGAAGGGGGTTCGCCGGAAGGGGGTTCGCCGAGCGGGCTCTCCCCGGAAAGACCGTCCCCGGACGGGCTCTCGCCGAGCGGGCTGTCCGCCAACGCCGGTCAGCCGGCCTGCGCCCGCTGGGCCTGCTGGGCGGCGGCGGCCCGGGCCGCGTCGTCCGCCGCGTCCTCGGCCGAGTCCCGCGCCACCGCGCGGGTCTTGCGGGTCTCGATCCGCTCCGCGATCTGCGCCGACATCTCGTCGCGCTGCTTGCTCAGCACCACGTAGCTGATCGCCGAGGACGCCACCGCCGCCAGCGCGAACAGGATCAGCAGCCCCAGCGAACCCACCACCGGGATCACCTTGAAGTGCCCCAGCAGCAGGGCGACCAGCAGGCAGGCCAGGAAGATGCTCGCCCGCAGCGAGGTGTAACGGAGCGTGGCGTGGTTCTTGCTGCTCACCGGGATCGTCCTTCGCTGCCGGGCCGCGCCGGCGGGCGCGTGGGGAAAAAGGCCCTCCCAGTGAAGCACGACCTCACACCGCTCAGGCGCGCAGGTCGAGCCACATCGTCACGTCGTCCCGGTCGTCACCCGGCGCGACCCGGATCGCCCCCGGCACCCGGCCCACCTCCACGTACCCGCTGCGCCCGTAGAACTCCTCCAGGCCGTGCCCGCCGCGCAGGGTCAGCTTCAGCCCCGCCAGCCCCCAGCCCCGGGCCACCCGCTCCGCCTCCGCCAGCAGTTGCGCCCCGTAGCCGCGGCCCTGGCACCTCGGGTGCACCATCACCCGCTTCAGCAGCCGCCAGTGGTCCATCAGCCCGAACCGCATGTCCTCGAAGAACACCACCGCGACGGCCCGCCCGCCCGGCTCGAACCCCACCAGCAGCCGGTCCGGCCCCAGCCCCGCGAACTGCCGCTCCGCGACCGGCCGCACCTCCGCCACCTCCACCGGCGGCACGAACCCCACCGCGCCCCCGGCGTTGGACACCTCCGTCCACAGCACGGTGATCTCCTCCCGCAGCGCGGGGGTCGGCTCGGGATCCAGCACGAATCGCAGACTCATGCCCAAAGCCTAAGAGCACCGACAGGGGCTCGGGGAACGGCGAGGCCCGGTCTGCTCACGGTGCACTGCCGGAGCGCGCATCGGCTCCCGGTTCGGTTACTACACGCGGCAGCACGGACACTTCGACGGGCTCCGGCCGTCAGCAGCTCGGACCCGCCGTTCCCCGAGCCCCTGATCGCGCGCCCCGCCGTTTCTCACCCGAGCCCCTGGCGGCGAAGCCCCGCGCAGCAGGCGACCGCGACCGCGCACAGCGCTCCCGCCGCGTACCAGGTCGCGTCGTAGTCGCCGAAGCGGTCCCGGGCCAGGCCCGCCAGGCCGGCCACCGCGGCCGCGCCGACCTGGTGGGCGGCGAGGACCCAGCCGAAGACGATCGGGGCGTCGGCGCCGAAGTGGCGGCGGCAGAGGGCGACGGTGGGCGGGACGGTGGCGACCCAGTCGAGGCCGTAGAAGACCACGAAGGCCAGGATCGGCGGCCGCAGGCTCTCCCCGAAGAGGGCGGGCAGGAAGAGCAGCGAGAGCCCGCGCAGCGCGTAGTAGGTGACCAGCAGCCGGACGGGGTCGAAGCGGTCGGTGAACCACCCGCTGGCGATCGTCCCGGCGACGTCGAAGATGCCGATCAGGGCGAGCAGCGAGGCGCCGGTGGTGACGGGCATGCCGTGGTCGTGGGCGGCGGGGATGAAGTGGGTGCCGACCAGGCCGACGGTGGTGGCGCCGCAGATCGCGAAGGACGCGGCGAGCAGCCAGAACGCGCGCCGCCCGGTCGCCTGCCGGAGCACCCGCAGCGAGCGGGCCAGCGCCGAGCCGTCGGTGGCCGGCGGCGGCGGGGCGGTGCTCGCGCCGTACGGCAACTGCCCGACGTCGGCGGGCCGTTCGCGCATCAGCAGCAGGACGGGGACGGCCACCGCGGTGGCGCAGAGCGAGACCACCACGACCGCGGTCCGCCAGCCGTGGTTCTCGACCAGCGCGGCCAGCACCGGCATGAAGACCAGGTTCCCGGCGGCTCCGGCGGCGGTCAGGACGCCGGTGACCAGACCCTGTCGGGCCTCGAACCAGCGTCCGGAGACGGTGGTGGCGAAGGCCCCGGCCATCGAGCCGCTGCCGAGGCCGACCAGCACGCCCCAGCACAGGACCAGCTGCCAGGGGTGGGTCATCAGCATGGTCAGGCCGGCGCCGGTGGAGATGGTGAGCAGCGCGCAGACCACCACCGGGCGGACGCCGAAGCGGTCCATCAGGGCGGCGGCGAACGGCGCGGTGAGGCCGTAGAGGGCGAGGTTGACGGAGACGGCGCTGGAGATGGTGGCGCGGGACCAGCCGAACTCGTCGTGCAGGGCGTCCATCATCAGGCTGGGCGTGGAGCGGAACCCGGCCGAGCCGACCAGGACGACCAGCGAGACGGCGACCACGATCCAGCCGTAGTGGACGCGCGGGGTGCGGCGGGGGCCGGGCGGGTCCCCGGCCGGGTCGGCGACGGGGTCGGGGTCGAGTTCCAGTTCCTTCACCCGGCCGAGTCTCCCGGCCCGGCCGCCCGGGCACGACGGCTCCGGCTGCCACGTATGCCCGATTTCCGGTCAGCGGGCCGCCGTTCGGACGGCCCGGCGGTCCGTTCCGTGCCCGGCGGTCCGTTCCGTGCCCGCCGTTCCGTTCCGTGCCCGGCGGTCCGTTCAGTGCCCGCCGGTGACCGGCCTGCCGTCGGGGATCCGGCGCAGGTTGCGGATCGGCGGGCTGAGCAGCAGCGCGGTGGCGGTGCCCAGGGTGACGACGCCGCCGATCAGGTAGACCTGGGTGGTGCCGAGCAGGTCGACGGCCGGTCCGGCCAGCGCCGAGCCGAGCGGGAACATGCAGACGGAGCCCGCCACTTCGTACGCGTGGATCCGGTTGAGCACCTCGCCGGGGACCTGGGTCTGCACGCTGGTGGCCCACATGACGCCCCAGAAGCTGATGCCGATGCCGGAGACCAGCTGGGCGGTGCCGAGCAGCGGCCAGGGCAGGTCGGCCGCGAAGGCGAACTGCTGGACGGCGAACAGGAACAGGGCGGTGGCGCCGGCCGCCAGCGGGCGGACCGGCTTGACCCGGATGGCGAGGACGCCGCCGATGATGGTGCCCGCGCCGAGCATGCTGTTGATGATGCCGTAGACGAGGACGCCGTCGCGCTTGGCGATGTCGCCGACCACCACCGGGGCGAGCGGGCCCCAGGAGAGCACGGTGAAGGCCATCCAGATCAGGATGACGCCCCACATCCAGCTGCGGGACCAGAACTCGTGCCAGCCCCCCACCAGGTTCTGCCACAGGCTGTCGCCGGGCGGCGGGGCGGGGACCGGGCCGAGCCGCAGGACGAGCAGGCAGGAGGCGCTGACCGCGTACATCACGGCGGCGAGCACCATCACCCAGCCGGTGGAGAGGGTGATCAGCGCGGCGGCCAGCGAGGGGCCGGCCAGGGCGGTCAGCGCCTCGGAGATCCGCAGCACGCCGTTGGCGCCCTGCACGTCGGTGGCGACCAGCGGGACGGTGGAGGCGGCGCCGGGCTGGAACATCGCGGCGGCGGTGCCGGCCAGCGCGAGCAGCAGGTAGAGCTGCCAGAGCTGGTCGAAGCCGTGGAAGAACAGCACCGCGAGCAGCACCCGGGTGACGAGGTTGAGCAGGTCCGCGAAGATCATCAGCCGCCGGGCGGTGAACCGGTCGGCGAGCACTCCGCCGAACAGCACCAGTCCGGCGAACGGGCCGAGCAGGAAGGCCATCGCGAAGCCGACCTCGGAGGTCTTGTAGCCGGCCGTCACCAGGCCGGCCGAGACGGCGACCGGGAGCATCGCGTCGCTGAGCAGTCCGGCGGTGCGGGCGGTGAAGTAGAGCCGGAAGTTGCCCGACCAGATGGCGGGCGGTTTCGCCGTGCTGACCTGCGGGGTGGGAGCGGTTCTCAGTTCGGGTGCGGTCACGGGTCTCAGTTTTGGTGTAGACCACTACCGGTTTCCAGTGGTTTTGGGTCACGATGCGGAGTCTGCGCGTCCGCCGGCGGAACGACGGCCCGCCGTGCGCACCCCGAGCACGGCACGGCGGCCCGCCGTCCGGTCGACGTCCGGGCCCTGAAGCCGTGACGCCCGGGCGGCCCGATTTCGCCGAGGTTCCGGACGGGGTCGGCCAACGACCCCCTGAGTGTCGGCACCGCCCGGTCTCCCTCGGCGTCCCCTCGCAACGGGCGCCGCACCCAAGAGTGATCAGTCGGATACGTCACGTCAATGGGTTGTCCGAAATTCAGACCGATTCCGCCGAGGCGCGGACCGCGCGACCGGCGCACGACCGCGGCCCCGGCGGGCGCCCGGCGCCCGGCGCGACCGCCGGTTCAGCGGGCCGAGGCCACCTGGGCGGCCGGTTGCCCGGCCAGCGCGCAGGACGCCCCGCCCGGGTCGCCGATCTCGCACCACACCCGCTTGCCGGAGCCGTCCGGGTACCAGCCCCAGCGCTCGCAGAGCAGCTCGACCAGCTCCAGGCCGCGCCCGTTGGTGGCGTCCTCGTCGGCCCCGGCGTGCCGGGGCGCGGGGGCGGCGCAGCTGGCGTCGGCGACCTCCACCCGGAGCGCGGTCGGCACGGCGGCGGGGTCGACCGGCATCAGCAGTCTGAGCACCGCCGGGCGGCCGGTGTGCACCACCGCGTTGGTGACCAGTTCGGAGACCACCAGCACCAGGGTCTCGGCCACCGGGGCGTCCGGGTCGATCCCGCCGGCCCGCAGCCGGTCCCGGACCCACCGCCGCGCCCGTGACACCTCCGCCGGGTCCGCCTGGACCGCCAGCTGTACCTGGAGTACCTGCACCGCTCCACCACCCGCACTAGGTATTCGGCCCGCTTGATCCCGCCGGTCCGGTCGGCCGCTCGAAGCGGGGGTCACCGACCAGGACTGCCCATGGCATCGACACGAATACGCCCCAGAATGATTCCGGGACCGGGTCGCAGCAAGAGCTTCGGGCATATTCCAGCGTTCGGGGGACGGCTCGGTGCATACTGTCCCGCTCACCCTGCCGGGGTTCGCACGACCGGTCGGCGGCACCGCCCTCGCGGGTACCCACGACCGTACCGCCGTGGCGGGCCGGACACCGGCCCGCCACGGGCGAACCACCCTTCCTACAAATGTCCACCGCGACTCGAACGCCGGTGGCGGGGAAGGGTGCTGATCATCCGTCGGCCCGCCCGTCGGACCAGCCGTCGACCCGTCCGTCGGCGGTGCCCGGCCGGGTCAGGCCCGCCCGGGTCAGGCCAGGCCGGGTCAGGCCGAGTCAGGCGAACACCACGGTGCGCGAGCCGTTCAGCAGCACCCGGCGCTCGCTGTGCCACTTCACCGCCCGGGCCAGCGCCTGGCACTCGACGTCCCGGCCGAGCGCCACCAGCTGCTCGGGGGTGACGTCGTGGGTGACCCGGGCGACCTCCTGCTCGATGATCGGACCCTCGTCCAGGTCGGCGGTCACGTAGTGCGCGGTGGCGCCGATCAGCTTCACGCCGCGGGCGTGCGCCTGGTGGTACGGCTTGGCGCCCTTGAAGCTCGGCAGGAAGGAGTGGTGGATGTTGATCACCCGGCCGGACAGCGCCTTGCACAGGTCGTCCGAGAGCACCTGCATGTAGCGGGCCAGCACCACCAGGTCGACCCGCAGTTCGGCGACCAGGTCCAGCAGTTGCTGCTCGGCCTCGGCCTTGGTGTCCCGGGTCACCGGCAGGTGGTGGAAGGGGATGCCGTACGACTCGGTCAGCTCGCGGAAGTCGGTGTGGTTGGAGACCACGCCGACGATCTCCACCGGCAGCGCCCCGATCCGGGTGCGGAACAGCAGGTCGTTCAGGCAGTGGCCGAACTTGGAGACCATCAGCAGCACCCGCATCCGCTCGGCGGAGGCGTGGATCTGCCACTGCATCCGGAACGAGTCGCCGATCGCCGAGAAGCTCGCCCGGAGCTTCTCCGCCGTCACCGGCTCCTCCGCGGAGAAGTGCACCCGCATGAAGAACAGGCCGGTGCCGGCGTCGCCGAACTGCTGACTGTCGATGATGTTGCAACCCGTCATGAACAGATAGCTGGAGACCGCGTGCACGATGCCCTGCTTGTCGGGGCAGGACAGCGTCAGGACGTACTGGGAGCGGGCGGTCTCTTCCATCGTGCGGGTCCCCGTTTCTGGGCTCGGGTTGCTGGGTCCGGGCGGCCCGGTCCGGTCCGCCCGGTCGGGCTCCCCGGCCGGGGTCCCCCGGGCCGGGTCCCCGCGCTCCGGGCGGGGGGCGGGCGACGGCCCAGCCTGGCACAGATCGCCCCGGCCCGGGGGCGGAGCCCGCCACCCGAGACTCCCGGGGACGGCGCGGCGCTCAGGCCCGGGCGGTCAGCCGGCCGAGTTCGGCCAGCGGGAGCGGCGGCGCCTCGGGGTCCTCGCCGTCGTTGACGGCCAGCCGGTGGTGCGCCTCGCCGGCCGCCCGCACCGCCTCCGGCCAGTCCGGGTGGCCCAGGTACGCCGCGGCCGGGGCGTCCTCGCCGACCTTGTGCACGACCAGCAGCACCCGCAGCACCGCCGCGTCCACCGCGACCGCCTCCGCGGAGTCCCGGAAGACCGAGCCCACGTACTTCTCCGCCGACCAGCGGTCCAGCCAGCTGTCCCCCACCAGCCGGTACACGGCGTCGGAGAGGTCGCCGTACCCGCCGCGGCCGCCGTCCAGCCACGCCCCGCGCTGGAAACCGGGGTCGGACAGCATGTGCAGCGCCGAGCGGATCCGGGCCCGCCAGCGCCACCAGGGCAGATCACTCAGGGGCATGCCGCCCATCGTGCTGGAGCGGGCGCCCGTTCGAGAAGGGTTTCGGGCAGACCGGTGCGGAGAATCCATGCTGTCGGACACGGGAGTCAATCGTACGTTCCCGACCCGGCTCGGCTCCACCCGCGCCTCTACACGCGTCACCGGACGGCAACGCTCCGTGTTCCTCCCCCGTTGGTGATCCGTTCACATCGCGTCCCTCTCTGCGTGCCCGGTGACGACCACCCTTGATCCGCCGAGCCTGCGCAACGGAGCACGGGACGACCCGCAGCAGCACGCCCGCCTGGGAGGAAAGAGCGCCATGACGCGGAACGGAACCCCCCACCCGCTACCCGCCGTCAGCGGACGACGCCGCGCAGCCACCGCCCTCGCGGCCTCCGCCGCGGTCCTGCCCGCCCTGCTCTCCGCCTCCGCGTGCGGCGGCCCCGCCGCCGCCGACGCCGCCGGCCAGGACGTCACCGTCATGACCTGGGCCCCGTCCGGCACCGGAGCCGCCGACCGCCCCGGCATGACCGCCCTCGCCGAGGCCGTCGGCCGCGACCTCAACGCGCACGGCGGCCTGGCCGGCCACCAGGTCCGCGTCCTCACCTGCAACGAGCACGACACCACCGACGGCGCCACCGCCTGCGCCGACCAGGCCGTCAGCGCCCACGCCGTCGCCGTGGTCGGCTCCGCCAGCCAGTACGGCGGCAACTTCATGCCGATCCTCGAACAGGCCGGCATCCCCTTCATCGGCGGCTACGGCCTCTCCGCCCCCGAGTTCAGCAGCCCGCTCTCCTACCCCGTCAACGGCGGCCTGCCCGCCCTGGTCGCGGGCAGCGGGCGCCAGCTCGTCGAGGCCGGCTGCAAGCAGGTGGCGCTGATCCGCCCCGACAGCCGGGCCGGCGACGCCCTGGTCAACTACCTCGACGCCGCCGTCAAGTCGAACAACGTCAAGATCACCGACATCAAGGCCCCCGAGAAGTCCAACGACTACTCCTCGTACGCCCGGCGGGCCATCGGCGACGACAAGCCCGGCAACTGCCTGCTCTCCGCGCTCGGCGCCGAACCCACCGCCAACCTGCTCGACCCGTACCGCCGCGCCAACCCGAAGAACACCCAGCTCGCCTCCGTCATCGGCTCCTTCCAGCAGTCCGTGGTCGACTCCACCGGCGGCGACGCCGGCCCGCTGCACGGCGCGTACGCCACCGGCTGGTTCCCCGTCGAGTCCTCCGCCGTCTGGGACGACCTGCGCGCCACCGCCCGCACCTACGGCAACGGCGCCACCATCGACGTCGCCGACCCCGGCGTGCAGACCACCTGGGTCGCCTACGAGGTGCTCCGCCAGGCCGCCGGACGGATCGACCCGAGCAAGCCGATCACCGCGAAGGCCCTCCAGGTCGTCCTCGACAGCGGCGACCCGATCGACACCGCCGGCACCACCCCGCCGCTCGGCTGGGGCGTCACCAACATGCTCCCCAGCTCCGACTCCCCCCGCCTGGTGAACACCTCCGTCACCTTCCAGCAGGTCCAGAACGGCCGCCTGGCCGAACAGCACCAGGGCTTCACCGACATCCGCTGGGCCCTCACCAACCAGAAGCCCCCGGCGTAACCGGGGCCCGGGGAAACCCGCCGCGCTGAGGCGAAACCAGGGGCGCGGGGAGATCCGCTGCGGGCCGGACATTGCGAAACCGGGGGCGCGGGGAAACCTGCTGCGGGCCGGACATTGCGAAACCAGGGGCGCGAGGAACTGCGCGGCCCGTGTGATTCGGATTGGCGGTTCTACGGGGGCGAAGGGTGCCCCCGCCCGGAGTGGGTCGCGGGCGGGGGCTCTTGTATTGCTAGGACTGGCAGAGAAGCGCCACGGTGGGCGCACAGGCGGGGCAGGCCCAGTACTCGACCGCGGGGCCGCTCGGCCGCTCCGCGGGGCCTGCTAGGACCACTTCGGGGCCCGTGGTGGCGCAGAGGCAACAGCTGCGGGTGGGGATCTCCGAGGCAGTGCCGTCCTCGGGGGTAGGGGTCGCGCCGCTCATGCCGTTGCCCCCGTCAGCATCTCTTGCCCGAACTCACCAACAGGCATCAGGTCGAGCCCTGCCGCGAACAGGTCGACCCGTCGGCGCTGCTGCTTGGCGGGGGTGTCGCGCTGCTTCCCCCACTCGGTTCGGAACCGGAGCCACGCCTCTTGCTGTTGGTCGGCAAGTTCGGCGAGGATCGCGCGCCGCATGGGCTCGGGGGTGCACTCCCATTGAAGAACCCGCGGCGAGATCCGGTGCTCGAACGGCAGGGGCGGGATGGTCTTCCGCAAGTGGTGCGAATGAATCGGTCGACGCCACCCGCAGACGACCACGGGCGCGCGTTCGGGGGTCGGCTCGGGCTCGCTCTGAATGGCGCGGTGCGCGCCCCGAGCTGGCAGAGCCCGGCAGAGGGCCCGAAGCAGGGCCCCGAACAGGGCGGGGACGATACGATCAAACATGGTCGGTCAGCTCCCTAAAGCTGGTCGGCTCGCCCTCCGAAGCCGCGTAGGACCGGCTCCGGAGGGCTTTCGTTTTCGTACTGCGAGATCCGAAAGTAGCTCCACTTGTCTACCCCTGTCTATGTCGGTATCGGCCTGTCTACAACGATGCTGGTGAGCCCTGTTGTCTACGCTTCTGGACATGGCAGAGACACCGATTGACCCGCGTGGACGACTCGCCCCGTACGAGCAGGTGGCGCAGCGGATCAGCGGTGAGATTGATGCCGGTAAGTACGGCGAGGACGGGCCGCTGCCGTCCGAACCTGACCTCGCCAAGCGGTTCGGTGTCGCTCGGGACACGGTGCGGCGTGCGCTGGAGCTTCTGCGTACGCAAGGCCGTATCGAGACCTTGCGGGGTCGGGGTTCCTTCGTGGTGCCGCGGGAAGCTGGCCCCGAGAACGACTGAGGCCCCGCCCGCTACTGCTCGTGCGAACGGGGCCGGTGCGCCGTCGGTCAGTGCGGGATACCGGCGATGATCTCCCGCGCGCCCTGGCGGAGGAGTTCGGCGGCGACGCGGGCGCCGAGGACGGCGGGGTCGCCCTGGTGCTCGTCCCACATCATCGCGTTGGCGAACTTGCTGCCCTCGCGGTCGAACACCATGCCGCGCAGCGACATCTGTCCGTCTGCCTCGGTGGTGCAGTATGCGGCGATGGGGCTGTTGCAGTGGCCGCGCAGGTTGTGCAGCAAGACGCGCTCCGCGGTCACCTCCCGCTGTGTCCTCGGGTGGTTGATCTTCTCCAGCAGCGCCGCCGTGGCGTGGTCCTCCTGTCGGCACTCCAGCCCGAGGACGCCTGCGCCGACGGCGGGCAGCATCTCGTCCATGCCGAGCACGTAGCCGGGCCGGTCGATCCCGAGCCGCGCGAGTCCGGCAACAGCCAGGATCATTCCGTCCGCATGGACATCGATCTTCTTCACGCCGTCCAGCTTCTCCAGCCGGCTGCCGACCGCGCCGCGCACCCGCACGACCTTGAGATCGGGGCGGGCCCGGAGAATCTGCGCCTTGCGGCGGACGGCCGACGACAGGATGACCGCGCCCGGCGGCAGGTCGGCCAACGTCCGGTACCCGGACCCCTCGGGGAACAGCAGCACGTCCCGCACGTCCGGCCGTTCCATGTACGCGGCGAATACCAGGCCCTTGGGCAACGGCACGTCGCCGGGCACGTCCTTCACGCAGTGCACAGCCATGTCCACCGCACCCGCTTGCAGCATGGCGTCAATCTGCTTGGTGTACAGGCCCTTGCCGCCAAGCTGCGCAAGGTCGCCCTGCCACAGGTCGGCCTCCGTGGTCACGGGCACCACCTCGGGCGCCAGGTCGGGGACGTGCTCCCGAAGTGCCGCAATCACCATGTCCACCTGCGCGAGGGCGAGCGGCGAACTACGGGTGCCGATCCGCAGCGTCCTGGCGGGGTACTCGGCCGTCGTCATGGCGGGTCGTCCTTTCGGTTCGGGTCTCTTGATAGGTAACGCTTCCGGGCCACTGGAGAGGCGCCCGGATCCGGGCAGCAACCGAAGGGTGGAGCAGTCGGCGGGCATCATCCGGACCGGCCCAGCGCCACGCCGTCAACTCTCTTGACTGCAAGGCGATTTGATCAGTGTCAGCGCTGCTGAGCATCGGCCCGGACCACAGGAACACGATTCGGTCCCGGGCGCCCTCGCGGCGGCCCTGGGCCCACTCGACGCCCAACAGGTCATCGGGCAGCAGGTCGAGCTTCAAGCTGAGTTCTTCCCGGGCCTCCCGGCGAACGGCATCGAGCGGGGATTCCCCCACCTCCACCACGCCGCCGGGAAGGTGCCATGTCCCGATCCCGGCTGCCTGCACGATCAGCAGGCGCGACGCGGGATCGGTGCACAGCACGTACGACGTCACGGGGTGTCCGGGTGCTCTGCTCATCTCACTCCCTCGGATCGAACGGACACGCCCGCCTCGGCCGGAGAGGTGGCAACGGCCGGGGGCGGGAGTTGGGAGCGCGTTACACCGCGCTGTTGTCGTCGCCGCTGTCAGGCTCGGATGCGGGGCGCGTCTTGTCGTAGAACGCCTGCTGCAACTCCCGTTGTTCGCGTGCCTGTTGGTTCTGGTTCTCGCTGGCCTTCTGGTCCACCTTGTTCGTGGCGGCCTGCTTGGCGCGTTGGCCTCGGATACCCATTGGAAGGTCCTTCACAGAGTCGTGATCGGGTGGGCCCCGCCCCGGTCGAGTGATGGAGTGCCGCCGAATTGGCGCTCGACCGGGACAGGGAGACGGGAGGGGTCGCCCCGGTCCGATCCGCCGGGGAACCTGGACGGCCTGGTGTGCCCCGTCGGGTACACCCTTCCTGCCGGGATCTAGACCGGCCGGGCCCCGAAGCGCGGGGTCGCTCCGGAAGATCAGGGGCCGTCGGTCGTAGTTCGGCGTTGCGATGCTGCGCGCCGCCGGCGCTGCCACCCCTCCACCCAATCCGGGCCGAACGCGCCACCGATCATGGCGAGCGCCAGGGCGACGAAAAACGCCACCCAACGGCGACCGTCGTTCGGCGCCGCCAGCGCGAGCCCGAGCACCACACCCGACGGCACCGCGCACACTCCGAGCACCAGCACGCCCATTACCAGCGTCATCCGGGTCATTCCGGCTCCGTCTCGGGCACCGCCACCATCGGCACGTCCGCGATCATGCGGAATGACCGGTGGTCCGGGTGGCGCATCATGTGCACGCACGCCCAACCCTGCACCTGTGCAAGGTCGTTGAGTTCGACGGAGACGGCCACACACCGGGTGCCGTCCTCGTCCTCGCCCTGGCAGACCAGAGTGTAGGTCGGCGGGTCGACGTCGCTGCCGGAGTCCGGGACCAGCTTGGCCAGGATGCCGGGTTGCGCCGGAACCGAGCCCGTCACGCCGCCGACTCCGACCGGTGCGGGCACTTCGGCCGGGACCACCGGCACGCGGGCCAGCCGACCGGCCGCCGAGCACCAACCCGCGCATTGATCTCCGGGTCGTAGTCGTCCATCGGGCTGCGACCGACGGCCTGCGTTTCTGCCGCCTGGTGACGAACCGCCATACCCTCGGGCACCGCTCTTGCACCGCCCGTCTTTGCCGCCATTGGTAGCTCCTCCCGCCAAGTAGCACCAAGATCTGGCAACCACCCAGGACGGTGAAACCTCCCGCAAAGGACACTTCAGAACGTCCCATGCACGATAGAACGTCCCTACAAGGGTCCGGGCCATGCGGGGAGACAAGCAGAATGCCGAACGAGAGACTGAAAGCCGTCATGGCGTCGGGCGGTTGGACGTGCTCCGCCCTGGCGGAGAGAGTCGGCGTGGACACCAAGTCGGTCGAACGATGGGCCAATCAAAACCGGACACCCCGACTGAGAGCGGCCCGTCTGGCCGGCGAGGCACTGGGAGAGGACATGTTCGACTTGTGGCCGAGCCTGCGGCAACCACGTGCCGCCCGAGCGATAAGCCCCGAACTGGTGGCGCTCTACGAGCAGCGCGCCGACCTGCCGGTGTCCGTGTTCGTGGATCTGATGGAGCGGGCCACGGAGCACATCGACGTGCTGGTCTACGCCGCGGTCTTCCTCCACGAGGCATATCCACGCCTGAACGAACTACTCCGGGAGCGCGCTGCCGAAGGGTGCGCGGTCCGGATCGCACTTGGCGACCCAGACAGCGAGAACGTGAGACAACGTGGGGAAGAAGAGAAGTTCGGTCACGGCATCGAATCCCGTTGCAGGCTCGCCCTCATGCACTACCGACCGTTGCTCGGCACGTCGGGGATCGAGATCCGCACTCACGGAACCACGCTCTACAACAGCCTCTACCGGGCAGACGACCAGGTGTTGGTGAACGCGCACGTGTGGGGGGCCAATGCTTTCGCGGCCCCGGTCTGGCACCTGCGGCGGACCGGCGCGGGCAAGCTGTTCGACACCTACGCCGCCAGCTTCGACGCAGTGTGGAACGCCGCCCTGCCAGTGGAGGAGAGCTGATCACATGGCACGTACCGAGTTCTACGACGACCCCGACGCACCCAAGCCGAACAGGTTGGTGGTTGCGGCCTCCGCAGTGGTGACCGACAGCGAGGGGCGCGTCCTGCTCCAGCGGCGGACCGACAACGGCCTGTACGCGCTGCCAGGTGGCGCCATGGATCTCGGCGAGTCGCTTCCGGGAACAGCCGTCCGGGAGGTCCGCGAGGAGACCGGCCTCGATGTGGAGATCACCGGGCTGGTCGGCACGTACACCGATCCTCGACATGTGATCGCCTACTCGGACGGCGAGGTGCGGCAGCAGTTCAACGTCTGCTTCACCGCGCGCATCACGGGTGGGACACTCCGAATCTCTGACGAGTCGACCGATCTCCAGTTCGTAGCACCAAGCGGCTTCGCAGACCTGCCGATGCACCACACCCAGCGGCTCAGACTTCAGCATTTCCTGGAGAAGCGAGCAACCCCTTATCTCGGGTAACAGGCACCAACAACGAAAGCCCCGCCCCGGCCACCCGGTGAGGGGAGGACAGGGCGGGGCATGTATTAGGTCCAGACGACGGATTCGTCGTCCGACTTCGGTGGCTCAGCGGCAGGCCGGATTCTCGGAAAGAGACCCAACCTGGCATGGGTAGGCAAGTCACCCTCCGCAAGAATGGTTGCATTAACCATCAGATTTTTTTCTCTCCCTGCCGCGCTACCTGCCCCGGGGAGGGAGTCCCCCGCCTGGGGTATCACCGCAGGTCAGGGCCTCGGACAGGCTTGATGCGCTCGCTTGCCCATCCTCCGGGCTGATGAACGGCCGTCTCGCGGCTGTGACACTGCGTGCACAACGGGCGGAGCCGCGACCATGCGTCCGGATCGGTAACGCCTCGGGCGACAAGGCTCCGACGCGACTCCGGGAAGTGGTCCGCGGTGGTCGCCGGCACTGCGCACAGCACGTATCACGGGTGGGCGTAGAAGTAGGCCGGTCGGATGCGCGGCCAGCGAGGACCGTACGCGCTTCCGCCAGGTGTCTCTCGCTGGGCAACAGCCTCGGCCTGGTGCTTCGGGCAGCGACCACCACAGGGGGTCAGCTCGGGACACCCGGGGATGCTGCACGGGGGAGCAGGGTCGTCGCGGCATAGGGCACGTCCACTCTCAACTACACATGTGCGTGCGGCGGCCTAGACTCTGTAGCTCACCGCTGAAAGGAGGGGAAGGTGACCAGCAAGTTCAAGCTGCGAGCTCTAGTAGACGGCATCAGCCTGTCCCTTAGCGATCTACTGGACGACGCAAGCCCACAGGAGCGCGAGGCTTTCAGGCAGCTCGTTGACCCTGAGACGATCTATTCGCAATTGGCTTCTCGGACTTTGGATGGTCCGGGCAGAGAAGTTGACTGTCCAGCCCCACTGCTGATCCTTGACGGTCAGTACCGCGTTCGAGCGTTGCCCCCGCTAGAGACTCTTTGCCAGCGTTCCGGCCGAGGGCCCGACCGTGAGCACCTTCAAACAACCCGTGAGCGAGTCCGATCGTCGGCCGCTGTAATGCGGGAGGCTCGGGCACCGTCCGAGCGCCGCGAGGCGGTACGAGAGTTCCTCGCCGCAGTGGCAGAGCTGATCCTCTGCGTCCTGCGGTTCCTGGTAGCAGTACTGCTCGGGCTGTTGTCGCGGTCACTCAGCCAAACCGACGTCACGGCACGGAGTGTGCCGAAGCCTGCGCCAAGTGAACGAACGCCTCAGATCACGCCTCGTGGTCCGAACTCCGCTTTCCCCGTGAGTACTTACCGGGGCGGGCATCGTAGCAGCGCGCTGGGGAGCGTCGTACTAGCTGCATAGGTGACCCGCCGACCACTTCCGGTCGGAAGGCTTATTGTGCTCAACCTGTTGTCCACGGCTCCGTGGTGGGCCGTGCTGGTCGTTGCTGCCCCCACGACCTTCATCGGCGCGCTTGCCATGCTGCTCCGGGCCGTCTGGCCTCAGAACTCCGTCCACCGCAAAGAGCTGTGGCAGGAGTGGCAGCGTGAACGCGCCCGCCGCCGCAAGGAGGTGGGGCGCCGAAGCCAACTCCCGCCCTCCTGAATTACCTTGGCAGCTCCTTCGGTGCCGCTGCGCCCCAGCACAGGCAGCGCAGCGGCACCGAGATCACGCTGTGAAATAGCAGAACGCGCAGAGGCCCCGAAGGTTCGCGGGGGCATCCGGGGCCCGAGCCCCGTCCGCGAGCAGTTGTTCCCGGGTGTGCAGGTGGTGCTGGACCAGTTCGGCCCGTTCTTCGCCGCACACCCGGCACAGCGGGTACATCGCCAGGTAGGCCCTGCGGATGGACGGCCAGTTGGGACTACTGGTGACCTTGTGCGCTGCCCGCGGGATCGCCGGGCGGGGATCTGCCCAGCGCCTCACCTGGTGCCGTCCGGCGGTAGGACGGGCGGGTTGATCGGCTGCCCGTCCGGGTGGCGGGGCGTCAGGTCGATGGCCAGCCACCGGCCCGGGTGGTCGGGGTCGCGCATGTGCTGGACTCCGCGCAGCATCGGCGCCCCTGCGTTGGCCGGCGGGAGTCCGGTCGGGTCGTCCGACCAGACGGGCCGTCCCTGTACGTCGCGGGGGAAGTGCGGGTAGGTGCCGTCCGGGCCGGGGTCGAGTGCGTCGAGGGCCATGTCAGTCCGCCGCTTCGATGTGGGCGTCCCGCTTGACGTCCAGTTCCTCGGCGTAGGCGATGCCGAGCGCTTCCGCGGCCCTGTCCACCTCGCTGGTGAGGTCTTCGAGGAACCGCAGGTCGTACCAGCGGTGCGCGGGCACCGTGACCACCTGCCCGAGGCGGGTCTGCGCGTTCTGCGCGGCGGTGAGGATCTTCTCGCGCTTGTGCCGCTCGGCCCGGTGGGCGACGTATGCCTTGAACCACGGTTCGGCGGCGAGGAGTTCCAGGAACTCGGCGTGCAGTTCGCGCCCTCGGGCGGAGTGGGCGTCGGCCTGCTCCCGCCAGGTCTTCACGAACTCGCGGTCGTACGCTGCGCCACGCTCCGCACGGCGTGCCTGCTCGACTTCCTGTGCGGCCGTCAGGGCGGCTTCCGCGTCGGCAAGCGGGGCGGCGAGCTTGTCGGCCTGGGCGCGGAGCTTGGCGAGCTTGTCGGCGGCGCGGGTGATGTCGTTGTTCATGGTCAGACCTCCTGGTCGGTCGGGGCGAAGACGTTGCGGCCGAGCTGCCGGGCGGCGTCCCTCGCGGTTTCGTAGTGGCCGAGCGAGATCCGGGCGATGGGGCTCATTCGGTCGTACTCGTCGGGGCGGTCGCGCTTGAGTTCGGCGAGGCGTTCCATGGGGGCGCTGTAGCGGAAGGCGTCGGCGCGGGAGCGGAGCCTGCGGGTCTCGCGGTCTTCGTCGGTGTAGCGGGAACTGTTCGGGGTGCTCACGGTGGTTCCTCCGGTTTGCCGCCGTGTCGACGGCATGAAAAAGCCCCTGCCCGGAGCCGGGAAGGGGCGAGGTGGTGCTGTTCTGTGCCCTCACTGTTGTGGAGAGTGGGGCGATCTCCACGCACTCGGGTAGCTCCGACTGCTTCTGCCCCTCCCTGGTAGAGAGAGGGGGACGATGGCCAGCAGCACCGATCGGCATCGTCTACAGGGGGTCTGCCTCCCACCTCTCCTGGAATTAGAAGAGGGGGACGATGGCCAGCGGGGCGGTGACGGGGTGACGCTGGTGAGGCAAAAACCAGTTTCTTATAGACACTCGCGTGTAAAGAGAACCTAGATTCTGCGTCATCTGCGTCACCCCGTCACCACCTCTGCCCGCTGACGGTCTACGCGGCCAGGTCCACGGGCGTGTGGATTCGCATCTTGCTGCCCGCTGCGGGGGCGCCGTCCGGTCCCGTGCCGAATTCGTCGCGCAGCCCCGCCCACGACTCGATGGCCGGGTCCAGGTCGCCGACCACCGACAGGCGCAGCCGGGACTCGTCAAGGCGCCTCCAGCCGCCCGGACGGGCCTTGTCGACGAACACCCGGAACCCTGCCTCCAGCAGCAGCCCGCGGCGCGTCTCGTCGTCCGCTGTGGTCCACACGTCGGCGAGGGTCTGCCCGGTGTTGAACCGCTCCCGCTTTTCCGGGCGTGCCGGGGTCGCTTCCAGTTCGGCGAGGCGGGAGTCAAGGGCGGCGAGACGCTGCTCCCACGACTTGAGGGCGGTGCGGGAGCGCTGCTGTCCCTTCAACTCCTGGTGGGCGTCGTACTCGGCCGCCACCTCGTCTATCTCCCGCTGCGGGTCGTAGCCGGGGGTGATCAGCGTCTTCAGTACCGGCACCCGTCCGGCGAGGTCCAGGAACCGGGCTTCGGCCCACTCCTCCAGCCAGTCCGCCCGGATCGTGGTCGGGGCGGCGCACGGGGTGTGGTTGGCGCTGCTGCTGCACCGGTAGGTGTCCTGCTGGGTGCGGGAGGTAGCCCGGCCCTGCTTGTACATCGGGCCCTCGCACGCCCCGCACAGGGCGATGTGGAGCAGCCGGGATGCGTCGGCGGGGGCTTCCTTCTGCTCGCCGAGCTTCTTGTCTTCGAACAGCGCGCCGATCACGTCGAACTCTTCGCGGGTAAGGATCGGCTCGGTGGTGGACATGATCGGCTCGCCTTGTGCGTTGCGGACCGGGTTGCCGCGGTGCATCTTCCAGCCCAGCAGCGCGGGCGTGGTGAGAATCCGTCGGATGAGCTGCCGGGTCCAGCGGAACACCTTGACCACCTTCGAGCCCTTGCGCCCGGCACCGACCTTGCCGCCGGTCGGCTTGCCGTTGAGGTGGGACCAGTGGTCGCGGGGCGTCAGCACCCCCTCAGCGGTCAGCGCAGCGCAGATCTTGTGCACCGCAACGCCGTCCAGCAGGTCCCGGATGATCCGCAGCAGCACCTTCACCGCGCTCTCGTCCTGCACCAGGGTCTTACCGACGCCGCCGAGTTCGGCGGGCATGGGAACGATCCTGTAGCCGTAGGCGGGGGCGCCGTTGGCGTGCCGGTAGTTCATCGTCCGCATGGCAGCGTGCGCACCCGTCACACGCTCCTTGGTCGCCCACGACTCCATTTCGGCCGCGAACGCAAACTGGTTGAGCATCATGGTCGTGATGGGGTCCATCGGATTGCGGAAGTCGTAGACCTGCGCACTGCCGCCGATGCCCTCGGCGAAGACGATGACCTTCCGGTGCTCGCTCGCCCACTTGGCGAGTTCGTGCATGTCGCCCTGCCCGCGTACCGCGCGGTCGAAGCGCCACCACACGATCACGTCCCACTCGTCGGGACGGGCCAGCCACGCCCCCAACTCCGGGCGCTGCCATGGGGCGGTCTTGCTCGCCGACACCGCGAGGTCGACGGCCTCACGCAGGTTCTCACCCTCGCCGAAGTCGATGTTCTGTAGCGCGGCGGCGAGGTTGCACGCCTCACGCTGCCGCTCCGGACTGGTCGTCTCGTCCCGCATCACCGAAAGACGGATCGCCCGGACCCCACGAAGGGGCCGGGCGAACACCGTGCGCTCGGTACCGGGGAGGCTGCTGTTAAGGGTCTCCACGCCAGTAAGAGAGGGGGACGAATTCTTTCCGCTGGTCAGGGGCGCGGTGGTAGTCGACACGGGGGTTCACTCCAGAGGTGTGAACCCGAATCACTCGGCGGCCGACCGAGCACGCACAGCCGGATCGCGAAGCAGGACGAGAGCTTGCACTGTCCCGCGATCTCGCTGACGTGCCACTCCCGCCGCGCGCAGCCGTTCCCCCGTGCCGGACGGCTAGAGCTCGCCGGCGCCCTTGTTCGGCAGCCCCGTCTTGGTGGCGATCGCGCCCCACAGCTCCGCGGCCTGCTTCTTCGCCGTGGTGGCCGTGCCGCTCGCCGAGTCGCCGCTGTGGAGGTGCTGGTTGTCCTTGGTCTTGGCCGGGTCGCAGCCCGCCACCAGGTCGCCGGCCCACAGGGCGTACTCGGAGTCGGCGGTGGCGGAGGCCTGCCACGCCTGCTGGAGCGCGGTCACCAGCTTCGCGCCGTCGGCGAGCTGGTCGACCTTGAGGGCGCCGAGCTTGGTGAGCAGGTCCTGGCGCTGCGCCGCGGCCGCGGTGAGCGCGGCCTGCGAGTCGGGAAGGTTCTGGCACTTGCCGACCGCGGCGACCGCGTTGACCACCGAGGTGCGGCTGGCGCTGGCGGTGCCGAGCAGGTCGGACATCGCCTGGGCCTGGGCCTTCGTCTCGGGGCTGACGGCGGCGTTCCCGCTCTCCGTGCTGGGGGCGACGCTCTGGCCGGTCGTGGTGCCGCTCTTCGCGGTGTCCTTGTCCTTCTTGTCGTCGCCGCCGCCGCTGGCCAGCACGCCGACCAGGATCGCCACCACCGCGACGCCGGCCACGCCCGCGCCGATCAGCACCTTGGGGTTGCGCCGGCGGCCGCCGGCCGCGCCCTGCGGCTGGTAGCCGTCGTGGGCGGGGGCCGGGGCGGGGGCGTACCCCTGCTGCTGCGGGGCGCCGTAGCCGACGCCGCCGCCGTAGGTCGGGGCGTAGGGGGCGGCCTGCGGGGGCTGCTGCGGGAAGCCGGGCTGGGGGGCGCCGACGGCCGGGCCGCCGGTCGGGTAGGGCGGGAGGTACTGGGTGGCGCCCTCGTCGGCCTGCGGGGCCGCCGCGGCCTGCTGCGGGGGCGCGCCCCAGTACTCGGGGCTGCCGCTCTGGCCGAGCGGCGGCGCGGACTGCTGCTGGGGGACGGGGGCCTGCGGCGGTGCGGGCGGCTGCGGCTGGGCGTACGGGGGCTGCCCGGCGGCCTGCGCCGGAGCACCCTGGCCGTCCGCGGCGGGCTCCGGGCGGAAGAGGTCGTCCAGATTGAAGTCGCCGGAGTTGGGGTACGAGCGGCGCTGGCTCAACGCGATTCCTCACCTGTGCACGGCACCGGGATCCCGGGCCTCTCGGTTGCCCCGCCGGTTTGCTGACGGCGGGCCACAACTGCGAGGCCACGGTACCCGTTCACCGGCACAGGTGACTACGCGGGCTGCTGTTCTGTGCTATTGCTTCACGTTCCCGCGTCCGCTAGGACGCCGTGCGGCCGCCGCGCACCGCCGCGGACCGGCGCGCACCCTCGCGCGCCGCCGCCGCGCACCGTCTCACGCCGCCTCACCGTCCATCCGGGCGTGGAACTCCCGCACGGCGCGGTGCCCGCGGTACGGCTCCAGCCGGGTGCGGAAGTCGTCCAGGTACTCGACGCCGCGGTTGGAGCGCAGCCCGCTGAGCAGCCGGACCGCCTCGGTGCCGGTCTCGCAGGCGCGTTCCAGGTCCCGTTGCTGGAGTTGGGCGGTGGCCAGCAGGACGAGGTCGACGGCGCGGCGGCGGACCCGGTGCGCGGGGTGCAGTTCGAGCGCGGTGCGGGCGTAGTGCTCGGCCCGCTCGCCCTGCTGGAGGTCCCGGTGGCAGTGCGCCAACTCGTCGGCGAGGTAGGCCTCGTCGAAGTGGACGATCCAGTCGGGGTCGTCGGCCGGGTTGCGGCGCTCCATCGCGGCCAGCGCCTTGGCCGCGACGTTCTCGCAGGAGTACGCGTCGCCGAGCAGGGCGTGGCCGCGGGCCTCGGCGGCGTAGAACATCGCCATCGCGGTGGGCGTGGCCACGCTGCGGGCGCCCTCCTGGGCGGCGCGGGCGAGTTGGGCGATCTCCCGGGGGTTGCCGAGGGTCGCGGCGAGGTGGCTCATCGAGGCGGCGAGCACGTAGCCGCCGTAGCCGCGGTCGTCGGCGGCCTGGGCCAGGCGCAGCGCCTGGATGTAGTACCGCTGGGCGAGGCCGGGTTGGCCGGTGTCGACGGCCATGTAGCCGGCCAGTTCGGTCAGCCGTGCGACGGCGCCGAAGAGTTGACGTCCCGTCTCGTCGCGGTAGGAGCCGCCGAGGAAGCCGGAGACCACGCTGTTGAGGTAGTGCACCACGACCGGGCGGACGTGGCCGCTGCCGAAGCGGTGGTCGAGGTCGACCAGCATCTGGGTGGTGGCCCGGATCGCCGCGACGTCGGCCAGGCCCACCCGGGTGCCGCCGGTGCGGGCGACGACGGGGTCGGGCGGGGTGATCAGCCAGTCCCGGCTGGGTTCGACCAGCGCGGAGGCGGCGACGGTGGTGCCGGCCAGGAAGTCCCGCTTGCCGACGTCGCTGCGCCACAACTCGCAGATCTGCTCCAGCGCGGCGCCCAGGCTGGGCGCGAACTGGAGGCCGACGGCGGAGCTGAGGCTCTTGCCGTCGGCCATGCCGATCTCGTCCACGGTCACGCCGCGGCCGAGCTTGCGGCCGAGCGCCTCGGCGATCACCGCGGGCGCCTGCCCGCGGGGTTGTTGCCCGCGCAGCCAGCGGGCGACGGAGGTCTTGTCGTAGCGAAGGTCGAGTCCGTGTTCTGCTCCGCAGAGGTTGACCCGGCGGGCGAGGCCCGCATTGGAGCAGCCCGCCTCCTGGATCAGCTGCTGCAGACGCTCGTTCGGCTCTCGTGCGACGAGTGGTCTCGCGGCCATGGGATTTTTCCGCCTCCCCAACGCCGTCCGGACCCGACCGGAAGGCGACGACTGTGCAACACCATGCGGAATACCCACGGTGACGTACCCGCTCCCCACGCGCCCGGGTGAATGCTTCTGTGCGCCCCTACTGCGCCCGTTACCGCCCCTGCTCAGCCGACCGGTTCCGACCAGGATCACCGTCCCGGGTGACAACGCGCGCCCCGTTCGAAGCGTTCGGCCCCGGGCCGTAACCCGCACTCACGGACGGTAGTTGTGCAGCACGTGGACAACACCCCGGGAGCCCCCGAACAGAACCTGCCGCCGCTGCTGATCGAAGCCGTCCGCTACGCCGAGGACCGGCACTGGGAGGTCGCGCCGGGCACCTGGCTGCTCGACGGCGACGGCCCGGCCCGCTGCTCCTGCGGTGAGGAACGCTGCGCGCTCCCCGGCGCGCACCCCCTCGGTGCGGACTGGCGGCGCAGGGCGAGCGCCGGTCCCGGGGTGGTCCGCAAGTGGTGGACGGAGAACCCGGAGGCGTCGATCCTGCTGCCCACCGGCCGGTCCTTCGACGTGCTGGACGTGCCGGAGGTGGCGGGCTGCCTGGCGCTCGCCCGGATGGAGCGGATGGGGCTGCAGCTGGGCCCGGTGGTGGCGGCCCCGGCCTCACCCGGGCGCGACGGGCGGCGGCTGCACTTCCTGGTGCTGCCCGGGGTGGTCGACAAGCTGCCGGACCTGCTCCGGCAGATCGGCTGGTCGCCGGACCGGCTGGACCTGGTGGCGCGCGGCGAGGGCGACTGGGTGGTCGCCCCGCCGTCCCGGGTCGGCGGGTACGCCTCCGCGCAGTGGGCCCGGCCGCCGTCCGCGCTGAACCGCTGGCTGCCGGACGCGATGGAACTGGTCAGCCCGCTCGCCTACGCCTGCGGGCGCGAGGCCACCGCCCCGCGCCCCGTGCAGCGCCCGGCCGCCGCCGTGCGCTAGTGCCGCGTCAGGCAGCCTTTGCCGCGACGGGCGAAGGTCGCCTGACGCGGCACTAGGCCCTGGAGGCCCCCGAACGTGCCCCCGGCCGATCCGGTGGGGGGCGTGCCCGCGCGACACCCCGCGCGGCCGTGGCGGGCCCGGCCCCCCGATCCGGGGGCGGGGCCCGCCGTTCGCGTGCACGGGGCCGTTCCCGGCCCGCCCGGAGGCCGCCCGGCGCCCGTCCGGAGCGTGATCTTCCGGAACCGGTCGTCATACCCGCAGGTCAACGGGGGAAGCCCACCGATCGGGTGACATCGCTCAAGGATTGGCCGCGGTTGCCGAGGGGATCATCCTCAACGTCGGCACGGGGCCAACGGAGCGGAGGGAGCCAGCGAGCGGACCGAGAGCGTGGGGGGCTGCCGGGAGGGCGTTCGGACGGGGAAGCCGAATGCGGCAGCGGGCGGGGAACAGCAGGAGGGGACACCGGGGGAACCGGAGGGGAGCAGGAGGGGGACGGGAGCGGCCGGGCGCGGCCGGGGAGCCGCGCACGACCGCGACCGGGCGGGGGACGGGAGGGGAGCAGGGGGAACGGGGAGGGGCGCAGGGCCCGGTGTGGGGACACCGGGCCCTGCGCCTCGTGCTCGCCCCGCGCACCGCGGGCCCGGCTCCGCACGGCCCGGCCGGCTCCGGCCCGTGCTACGGCTGGGCGACGAACACGTGCGCGGCGATCTCCTTGCCGAGCTCGGCCGCGCTCTCGCCGCTGCCGACCAGCACGCCGCCGGCCGCCGGGGAGACCCGGACCGTCGCCCCGGGGCGGACGCCCGCCCGGCGCAGGGTGCGCATCAGTTCGCCGTCGGTCTGGATCGGCTCGCCGATCCGGCGGACCACCACGTCGGTGCCCCCCGCGACCGCGACCGCCTCCAGCGTGACCAGCCCGGCGTCGTAGCCCTCGCCCTCGGCCTTGGTGTCGCCGAGCTCGTCCAGGCCCGGGATCGGGTTGCCGTACGGGGACTGGCTGGGGTGGCCGAGCATGGCGAGCACCTTGCGCTCGACCGTCTCGCTCATCACGTGCTCCCAGCGGCAGGCCTCCTCGTGGACCTGCTCCCACTCCAGGCCGATCACGTCCACCAGGAGGCACTCGGCGATCCGGTGCTTGCGCATCACCCGGACGGCCAACTTGCGCCCCTCGCCGGTCAGTTCGAGGTGCCGGTCCTCGGCGACCTGGAGCAGGCCGTCCCGCTCCATCCGGCCCACCGTCTGGCTCACCGTCGGGCCGGACTGCTCCAGCCGCTCGGCGATCCGGGCGCGCATCGGGGTGATGCCCTCTTCCTCCAGCTCCAGGATGGTGCGGAGGTACATCTCAGTGGTGTCGATCAGCCCTGACATCGCCCCTGGCTCCGTTCTTCGGTGTCCTCACCGCCAATTCTGACGTACCCGGGTGACAACCAGGTGCGCGCGCCCGCTATGCCCGCACTCTTTCGTGGCTGTTGACAGCCGGGCCCGGCCCGGGCCACCGTGCACGCCTTGACATCCTCCCCGGCTTAGGGGCCGGGGATTCCCGCCTGCTCCCGCACCGGCGGGGTGGGGTGCTTCGGGTGGGTTCCTGCTTCGTCGCGCGGTGCGGGCACGGGTGCCCGTCTGACCTGCGCTCGACAGGCTGTCACCGCCAGTCCGGCGGCCCTGGCGACGTTGACCGCCGCGTTGACGTCCCGGTCGAGGACGACCCCGCACGCCCTGCACGTCCACTCGCGGACGTTCAGCGGCTTGGGACCGTCCTTGACGCCGCAGTGCGAGCACACCTGGCTGGTGGGTTCGAAGCGTCCGATCCGGATGAACTGCCGCCCGTAGCGTGCGGCCTTGTACTCCAGCATGGCCACGAACCGCGACCAGCCGGCGTCGTGCACCGACTTGGCCATGCGCGTGCGCGCGAGCCCCTTCACCGACAGCGTCTCGATGGCCACCGCTTGGTTGTCGCGGACGACCTTCGTGGAGAGCCGGTGGTGGAACTCGTGCCGCGCATCGGCCACCCGCGCATGAGCACGGGCGACCTCGCGGCGGGCCTTCTCCCGGTTCCTACTCCCTTTCTCCTTCCGGGACAGGGCGCGCTGCGCCTTCTTCAGCCGCTTCTCGGCCCGGCGCAGGAAACGCGGGCTGTCGGCCTTCGTGCCGTCGGAGAGGACCGCGAAGTGCCCGAGGCCGAGATCGAGACCAATCACCGGCTCGACCTCAGGGAGGATCTGGGGCCCGGTCTCCACGACGAAGCTCGCGAAGTACCGGTCGGCGGAGTCCTTGACGAGCGTTACGGCGGACGGCACCGAGGGCAGGGCGCGGGACCACTTCACCGCCAGATCGCCGATCTTCGGCAGAGACAGCTTCCCGCCCGGCGTGATCCTCCACCGGGCGTTGGCGGTGAACCGGATCGCCTGCCGGGTGTCCTTACGGCTCTTGAAGCGCGGGGCGCCAGCGCGAGGACGCCTGCCCTTCAAGCCGTCGAAGAAGTTCCGGTACGCCGCGTCCAGATCGCGAAGGGACTGCTGGAGGACCACGGACGACACCTCGCCGAGCCACCCGCGCTCCGGTGTCTTCTTGGACGCGGTCAGCCGCCTGGACAACTCGCTGGAGGTGACGAACGGCAGCCCCGCGGCCCGAGCGGTCTCACGGGCCCGGAGGGCGTCGTTGAAAACCACCCGGGCACAGCCGAACGTCCTGGCCAGCGCAGCACGCTGACCCGCCATCGGGTAGACGCGGAAGGAGTACCTGAGCTGCACAACCGCACCGTAGTCTCCCGGACCGCGACCGGGCGCCGGAACAATCCGCCCCGCCAACACCTGTCCCCACTTGCCCGCCCACTTGGGTTCCGTGACGAAGCACCGCCACAAAATGTCCACCGATCGGCACCCGGCCCGGCCGAGCACCACCGCCGTGCACCCGTCCACAGCACAGGGGGCTCCCGCCGCGCAGAGCGGAACGTGGCCCAGGGCCGCTTCATCAGCGGGCCGAAGCCCGGTGGAGGGGCGATCGTTCCGGGTAGCTTTCTCCCAGCAGCGGTCTGGACCACCGGCCGCCCCCGAGCCCGTACGGAGCAGAGATGAGCGAACTGGTCGGCCGGTACCTGGACGCCGCCACGGCCCACCTGGAGCGGATCCGCGCCGAGGAGGGGGAGAACATCGAGGCCGCCGCGGAACTGCTGGCCGAGGCCGTCGAGCACGGCCGGCGGATCTTCACCTACGGCGCCGGGCACTCCTCGCTGGCCGCCCAGGACGTGGTCTACCGGGCCGGCGGCCTGGTGGTGATGAACCTGCTCAACGTGCCCGGGATGACCGGCGTCAACGTGATGCCCGCGCACCTGGGCAGCGCCCTGGAGCGGGTCTCCGGGCTGGCCACCACCACCCTCGACCTCACCCCGGCCCGCAGCGGCGACCTGCTGTTCGTGATCTCGCTCTCCGGCCGCCAGGTGATGCCGGTCGAGCTGGCGCAGCACGCCCGCGACCGCGGCCTGAAGGTGATCGGCGTGACCTCGCTGGCCTATCCCGGCGCGGTCACCTCGAACCACCCGTCCGGCACCTACCTCAAGGACAACTGCGACGTCGTCCTGGACAGCAAGATCGGGGTCGGCGACGGCGAGCTGGACCACCCCGGCGCGGGCGCCCCGTTCGGCTCGGTGTCGACCATCACCACCAGCGCCCTGATGCAGGCGGTGACGGCCTCGGCGATCGCCAAGCTGGCCGACCGCGGCATCACCCCGCCGCTGTTCCGCTCCGGCAACGTGGACGGCGGCACCGAGTGGAACAACAAGGTGATCGCCGACAACGCGGACCGGATCTTCTACGCCTGGTAGCCCCCGGCGGCCCCCGCGGCGGGCCCCTGCGACGGCGCCCGCCGCGGCCGGTCCCCGACCCGCCCCATTCGGCCAACTCCGGTGCCGCCCGTGTGAGTTGTCCCAGCGATGGGAAGGACTCACGGGACCGGTGAGACTGCGCTGCGGGGGCGGGGATGGCGGCTGGGGCGGGGCGTTCGATCGGCTTCGTGCGGGAGCAAGACCTGCTCCCGCGCGTCTTCTGGGCCGCCGACGGCGCGTCCCTGCAGGGCCAGGCCAGGGCGGTGGCGCTCTCCCGCTGGGAGCTGCTGCTGCTGATCGGCGCGGCCTTCGCCGGCTCCGCGGACGGCCCGCCGTGGGCCTGGGCCGCCGCCATCGCGTACCTGGGCGCGCTGTTCATCGCCGTCACCGTCGCCCGGCAGAACCCGCAGCGGCTCTGGTACGACGGCCGGGCGGTCGCCGAGTCGGTGAAGACCCTGGTGTGGAAGTACGCGGTGCGGGCCGACTCCTACCAGCCCCCGCCGCGCAAGCTGCCCGACGCCGAGCGCCTCTACGACGTCCAGCTCTCGAACATCCTGGGCGAGTTCGACACCGAACTGGTCTCCCCCGGCGTCACCGAGGAGCTGCGCACCTGGCGCGCCCCGGCCCGCCACCCGCAGATCACCGACACCATGGAGCAGCTGCGCGAGCAGCCGCTGCCGGTCCGCCGGGAGATCTACCTGCGCGAGCGGGTGCAGAGCCAGCGCCAGTGGTACCAGGCCAAGGCCATCCAGTGCCGCAACGCCACCCGCCGGGTCGGCCGGCTGGCGATCGTGCTGCCCGCGGCCGGCCTGCTGCTCGCCGTGCTGCGCGCCCTCGGCCAGTTCGGCTTCGACGCGCTCGGCGCGATCTCGGCCGTCGCCGCGTCCGTCTCGGCCTGGGCGCAGCTGCGCCAGTACCGGCCGCAGGCCGCCGCCTACACCCTCGCCGCGGCCGAACTCGCCAAGGTCGAGGCCCAGTTGGCCTCGGCCGACCTCGGTTCGGCGGACGCCGAGGAGATCTGGGCCCGACTCGCCCGGGACGCCGAGGACGCCATCTCCCGGGAGCACACCACCTGGCAGGCGCGCCGCGAGGTGCGCAGCCTCGACATTCCCAGCTGAGCAGGAGGCCCCGTGGCGCCACGGAGGATCGAGACGCCGGACGGCGGCGTCCTCGCCGTCGACATCTCCGGGGACCCGTCCGGCAGACCGGTGTTCCTGCTGCACGGGACCCCGGGCAGCCGGGTCGGGCCCGCCCCGCGCAGTGCCGTGCTGGCCCGGATGGGCGTCCGGCTGATCTCCTTCGACCGCCCCGGCTACGGCGAGTCGACCCGGCTGCCCGGCCGGGACGTCGCCGCCGCGGCCGCCGACGTCGCGGTGATCGCCGACGGCCTCGGCCTGGACGGCTTCGCCGTGGTCGGCCGCTCCGGCGGCGGCCCGCACGCGCTCGCCTGCGCCGCGCTGCTCCCCGACCGGGTCAGCCGGGCCGCCACCCAGGTCTCGCTGGCCCCCCGGCACGCGGAGGGCCTGGACTGGTTCGCCGGGATGACCCCCTCCAACGAGCACGCCTACCGCCAGGCCGAGCTGGGCCGGCCCCGGATCGCCGACCAGTTCCAGGTCCGCTCCCGGGTGATCCGCCGCGACCCGGCCCAGCTGATCCGCAACCTGGTCCCCGAGCTCACCCCGCCGGACCGCACCGTGGTCGCCGACATCGGCGTGCGCCGGATGTTCCAGTCCGCGTACCGCCAGGCGTTCCGGTACGGCGCCGACGGCTGGATCGACGACGTGCTGGCCTTCATCGCCGACTGGGGCTTCAGCGTGGACGCCATCCGCGTCCCGGTCCGCCTCTGGCACGGCGCCGACGACCGGTTCTCCCCCGTCGGCCACTCGGCCTGGCTCGCCGACCACATCCCCGGCGCGCAGCTCTACCTCGAACCGGGCGCCGCGCACTTCGGCTCCCTCAAGGAGATGACCGACGCCATCCGCTGGGCCGCCCACGCGTAGCGGCCGCCCCGGTCGCGGCGCCGCGACCGGGGCGGCCGCTACGCGTGGGCGGCCCAGCGGATGGCG